>NZ_JBFTLU010000316.1:0-9235 GCF_056396605.1 Pseudomonas sp. 05T35 | reverse complement strand
CGATATTTATTGAGTCGCTCATCAATCATTTCACTTTGAAAGAAAAGTTGCCGGTTATCGGGTGAGTGTCCGAGGAGACGGCACGCCATTCGACTTTGTAAGTACCCGTGGTCAATGGCGATGCGGGCGTAATAACCATCGTTTTCGGATCACTGCCACCCRCGACGCCGGCCTTGACGCCCATTGGAGAGTTCGGCATGCCTGGCATGTCGGTCATGATCAGTTTTGCACCGGAGAACTGAGTCGTGAGGTTCTCGGAAAAGTGCAGCTCAATTTTCGAAGGGGCCGCGGCGTCCGAACTTTCTGCTGGAGTAGAGGAAAGAAGTTTTGGATGTGCTTGTGCAACTGCACTCAGAAGCAAACCAGCGGTCAGTACAGCAGCGACGGTAGTAGTTTTAAGGAATGACACGCAAGACTCCTCACAGCATGAGCTGTTGGTTCGAGATTTGATTAGGGGGAAGATCCAGTTTTTACTTTTTGATTCTTGTTAAAAACACAGACGAATACTCAGCGTATTCCACGTTCTGGTACGTACTGAACACGGAGAACTTGGCCAAGACGCCAGCGTTATAGTGCGACTACACGATGCCACATGAACGCGGGCCGTGCGATTACATTTCAGTCAGCTTTGGAGTGGCTCTTTGCCCTGAATCAGGACTTCCCAGCCATCCAGGCCGGGCATCATGACGTGATCTATGTTCAGAAATCTGTAAAAACCTTGCTGATCATCGCTGCCTTGACTGTCTCCTCTCTGGCGATGGCCGAAGGCGGCAGTGATCGCGTATTCGAACGCATGGAAGCTGCCAGACAGAACTCAATGCAAGCGTACCAAGTAGTCCAAACCCAAGGCACCCAACCTCCCGTCGCAGAAAGCAAAACCAAAGAGATGGACCACAAGAATTGCTGAAGGGTCTGGTGCATTCCAGGCTGACAGAAATGTAATCACTGCGGTGGTTCAAATGTGGCAATTTCCGGGCTCGCTTGCCGTATCAATTTGTCTCTGGCAACGGCGGGCAAAACGTATCCGGGACTAATACGAACTCCCGAGAGAGTGCCTTCAACCTGTATGAGCAACTCACGGGTTGTTTCGCACCGCTCCCCTTTTGATTGATTGGACATAAACGGCATGCACTCCAAAACCTCTAGGCGGACGTTCGTCAAAGGCCTGGCCGCGGGTGGAATTCTTGGCGGCCTTGGCCTGTGGCGCCCCCCCGTTTGGGCAGTCACCAGCCCGGGCCTGCCGAGCGTACTGAGCGGCAACGAATTTGATCTGTTTATTGGTGAAACGCCGGTAAACATCACCGGTTCGCCGCGCACAGCCATKACCATCAACGGCACGTTGCCCGGGCCCCTGCTGCGCTGGCGCGAAGGAGAAACGGTCACACTGCGGGTGAAAAACCGCCTGGACCAGGATACTTCGATCCATTGGCACGGGATCATCCTGCCGGCCAACATGGACGGTGTACCCGGTTTGAGTTTCCATGGCATCGCACCGGATGGCATGTACGAGTACACATTCAAGGTTCATCAGAACGGCACGTACTGGTACCACAGCCACTCGGGTTTTCAGGAACAGGTCGGCGTTTACGGTCCAATCGTGATCGACTCGAAAGAGCCCGAGCCCTTTCAATACCACCGTGATTATGTGGTGATGCTGACCGACTGGACCGATGAAGATCCTGGTCGTGTCATGGCCAAGCTCAAGAAGCAATCTGACTACTACAACCACCGCAAACGGACTGTTGGCGACTTCATCGACGATGTCAGCAAGCAAGGCTGGTCCGCGGCGGTGGCCGATCGGAAGATGTGGGCCGAAATGAAAATGAACCCCACCGATCTTGCAGACGTCAGTGCGGACACTTACACCTACCTCATGAATGGCCAGGCCCCCAATGGCAACTGGACCGGCATTTTCAAACCGGGTGAGAAGCTGCGCCTGCGCTTCATCAACGGCTCGGCCATGAGCTATTTCGACGTCCGTATCCCGGGTTTGAAAATGACTGTTGTGGCTGCCGACGGCCAACACGTCAACCCGGTCAGCGTCGATGAATTTCGCATCGCCGTAGCAGAAACCTATGACGTGATCGTGGAGCCTTCCAGCCAAGAGRCTTACACCATCTTCGCCCAATCCATGGATCGAACCGGTTATGCACGCGGAACCCTGGCGGTACACGACGGGTTGCAGGCGCCAGTTCCGGCGATCGATCCCCGTCCTCTTTTAACCATGGATGACATGGGAATGGGTGGTATGGCCGGCATGGATCACGGCAGCATGGGCGGCGACATGCCTGGCATGACCGCAATGGACCACGGCAAGATGACCGGTATGGACCAGGGCGGCATGACCGGCATGGACAGCAGTGACATGCCTGACATGGTCGGTATGGATCACAGCAAAATGGCCGGGATGGACCATGGTGATATGTCGGGAATGGCTGGCATGGGTGGAGAAATGCAGACTCACCCGGCCTCCGAAACCAACAACCCCTTGGTTGACATGCAAGCCATGAGCCCAACGCCGAAGCTCAACGATCCTGGCATTGGCTTACGCAACAATGGCCGTCGAGTGCTCACCTATTCCGACCTGAAAAGTACCTTCCAGGATCCTGACGGCCGCGAACCCAATCGCACCATTGAGCTGCATCTGACCGGTCACATGGAGAAATTCTCATGGTCGTTCAACGGCATCAAGTTCTCCGATGCCGAACCCTTGCGCCTCAAGTATGGCGAGCGTCTTCGCATCACGCTGGTAAACGACACCATGATGACTCACCCCATCCACCTCCACGGCATGTGGAGTGACCTTGAGGATGAGAACGGCAAATTCATGGTCCGCAAACACACGATCGACATGCCACCGGGAACCAAACGCAGCTACCGAGTCACCGCCGATGCCCTGGGGCGCTGGGCTTATCACTGCCACCTGCTGTTCCATATGGAAATGGGCATGTTCCGTGAAGTACGGGTTGATGAGTAAAGGAGACGGGTTATGCGCAAAAATCCAGAAAGGCAGCTTGAGACCATGACCAGCAAGCTTTTACGACCAGCCCTGATTGCACTGGCGGTCTCCGTCAGTCCTGCTTTCTTTGCCGTGGCCAACGCCGCTGATGAGATGGCTCACGGCTCGATGGGAACCATGGATCACAGCAAGATGAACATGGACCCGGGCCAAATGGACGGTATGGAGAGTATGGACTCAGGAGCGACCACCACGAGTCGTACCCCCATTCCCGTACTGACCGACGCTGATCGTGCAGCCGCCTTTCCGCCGGTGGCGGGTCATGGCGTCCACGACAAGAAACTCAACTCCTTCATCCTGCTTGATAAGTTCGAGTACCAGGATGCTGACAACGGCAGCGCACTGAGCTGGGATGCAAAGGGATGGATTGGTGGAGACGTCGATCGCCTGTGGTTGCGTTCGGAAGGTGAACGCACCAACGGCGTAACCGAGAGCGCCGAACTCCAGGCGCTTTGGGGGCACTCGATCGGTCCATGGTGGGATGTCGTCACCGGCGTACGCCAGGACTTCAAACCCGGATCACCGCAGACATGGGGGGCTCTTGGTATTCAGGGGATGGCCCTTTACAACTTCGAAACCGAAGCGACTGCTTACATCGGCGAGAACGGCCAGGCTGCCGCCCGGTTCGAGGGTGACTACGACATTCTGCTCACCAATCGCCTGATCTTGCAGCCGACCGCCGAGGCGAATCTCTACGGGAAAAACGACCCTCAGCGCGGCATTGGCTCGGGCTTGGCGAATACCGAAGTGGGCTTGCGTTTGCGCTATGAAATTGCCCGTGAAGCTGCACCCGGTATACCGGCAGGCTCGCCAGGGATGGAAGTCAATGGAAAGCACGACGCGTATCAGATTGTCGGCCTGACCGAGTTCAACGTCGATGAGCCAGAGCGCGCACCAAGCGGTCGCCGAGGCTCTGCACGCCTTGGACCAGGATCACCAGCACGACCACGGTGGYAACCATCACCTGGTTGTTGAAGCGTTGATAGCCGTAGCGGATAGCCAGATCCCCCAGGCCACCGCCACCAATGACGCCAGCCATGGAAGAAAATCCGATCAGCATCACCAGGGTCAAGGTGATGCCCGCCAACAACGCGGGCAGCGCTTCGGGCAACAGCACCTTGAAGATCACATGGCGAATATCTCCCCCCATGGCAAGGATGGCTTCGATCCGGCCCTTGTCGACTTCGTCCAGGGCGTTCTCGACGATACGGGCAAAGAACGGAAAGGCGCCGATGGTGATCGGTACCACCGCGGCGGTGCTGCCCAGTGTCGTGCCGACTATCAACCGGGTCAGCGGGATCAAGGCAATCAGCATCACCACGAAGGGTAACGAGCGGCCAAGATTGACCAGGCCACCCAGGCCTTTATTGAGCTTGGGCATCGGGTACAGACCACCGCTGCGGCTGATGAACAGCAACACGCCCAGAGGCAAGCCGATCAGCAGGGTAAAAAATCCCGCCAGCAAGACCATGTACAGGGTTTCGCCCGTCGCGTTGAGCACCAGTTGGAGGATCTCGTTCCAGTCGATGGTACGGCTCATGAGCGCTCCACCCTGACACCGCGCTGCGTGAGAAAGGCCAGCACCCGAGTCAATTTCAGCTTATCGCCGGGATGACTAAGAGCCACGCGCAAACGCCCGACCCGCCGCCCGCCGATGGACTCGACGCCACTGGCCAGCAAGTTCACCTCGACTCCTTGCTGCTGCACTAATTCGTTGAGCACCGGGGTGGCCAGAAGACTGTCGAAAAAGCTCAGCTCCAAGGCCAGGGTATCGTTGCCCAAAGGCGCGCTGTAACCCGGCTGCAGTGAGCGACCGAGACTTGATTCCGGGTTTGCCAACAATTGTGCGATAGGCCCCGCCTCGACCAACCGGCCGTGGGCCAGTAACGCCGCGTGACCACAAATGGACTTGACCACATCCAGCTCATGGGTGATCAGCACGATGGTCAGCCCCAGTTGACGATTGATGTCGCGCAGCAATTCAAGAATCGAGGCCGTGGTTTCCGGGTCCAGGGCGCTGGTGGCTTCATCCGACAGTAGATAAGCCGGTCGCGCCGCCAACGCCCGGGCGATTCCCACCCGCTGCTTCTGCCCGCCGGACAGCTGGGAGGGAAACGCCCGCGCTTTATCGCTCAAGCCCACCAGATCCAGCAGCTCTCTTACTCGTGAATGACGCTGCTCTTTACTGACGCGAGCGATTTCCAGAGGCACGGCAATGTTGTCGAAGACGTTGCGTGAGTGCAGCAGGTTGAAGCCTTGAAAGATCATGCCGATGCGCTGGCGTTGCCGGCGCAGTTCGATGTCGCAAAGGGCTGTCAGGTCCTCGCCGTCCAGAAAAATGCGCCCGGAACTGGGGCGCTCGAGCAGATTGAGGCAACGCAGCAGCGTCGATTTACCCGCACCGCTGCGCCCCAGAATCCCGTAGATCGCTCCATCGGGAATGCTCAAGGACACCTGATCCAGTGCAGGAGCCTGCCCTGACGCGTAGGTTTTGCTCAACTGCTCGACGATGATCATGGCTTGCTGTCCGCCACCGTAACCGGGATCACCGACCCCGAGAAGTTGTCAGTGATGAACTTGGCCACCTGAGGCGAAGTCAGGTCTTTGGCCAGTTGCTTGATCCGTGGGTCGTCCCGCAACGTGGGTGTGGTCACCAGGATATTGGCGTACGGGTTGTGCTCGGCCTTTTCCAGCCCCAGCGCATCCTTGGCCGGCACCAAACCGGCTTCCAGCGCGTAGTTGCCATTTATCACCGCAAGGTCCACGTCATCCAGGGCGCGGGGAATCTGCGGTGATTCGATTTCGAGGATCTTCAGCTGTTTCGGGTTCTCGGCGATGTCCTTGGGCGTCGCCTGATCGGTGGCCGGGTCATTGAATCCCGCCTTGAGTTTGATCAGGCCGTTGTCTTGGAGCAGGTACAGGGCGCGACTGAGATTGGTGACGTTGTTGGGGACGGCTACCGTGCCTTTTTGTGGCACTTGGGCGAAGCTTTTGTGCCGATGGGAATAGATCCCCAGCGGCTCGATGTGCACCGTCGCAGCCACCTCGAGTTTTTTGCCAAGGGCCTRCTCCTGAGACTTCAGGTACGGCAAGTGCTGGAAGTAGTTGGCATCGACGTCGCCATGCACCAGCAACTCATTCGAGTTCACGCCATTGGGGATCTCGATGACCTTGAGGTTCAGCTGGGGGTCGATCTTCTGGATGTACGCCAGAATTTGCGCATGCGGTACCGGGTCCGCTGCCACTCGCAACGGCTCCAGGGCCAGGGCACTGAAAGAAGCAACCAGCCCGCCCAGCACTGCCAGGGTCAATCCTGTTTGTTTGAACATGCTCATAGTCCTTGATCAAGTGATGGGGTCAGGCACTCAGGGCCTTGGGGATCAGTGCATCGGCGTAGTAACGCTGGGCAACGTCGGGATGGGAGCGCAGGCGTCCCTTGAGATAGTTCCAGCCCACGTCACGAAACAAGGGATTGTCAGGATCACTGGCCGGGCCTCGCGCTTCACGCAGTAACGCCGTGGGCAAGGGGTAAAGCGGCACCACCGCATCCAGTTGCGCACCAAGGAAAAACGCAATCGACAAGCGCTCGCGGCCCTTGGGTGGAGACAGCACCCGATGCACCGTGGCGCGCAGATAACCGTTGGTGGCCAGTTCCAGTAATTCGCCGATGTTCACCACCAGGGTGTTGTCCCGAGGCGGCGCGTCGATCCAGCGCCCCTCCTCGATCTCGACTTGCAGGCCGGCCTGGTGATCCTGCAGCAGGAAGCTCAGGAATCCCGAATCCTTGTGAGCCCCCACCCCTTGATGACTTTCGTCTGGCGCCCGCCCCGGATAACGCATCAGTTTGATGTGTTCATTGGGCTTGTCGCCGTACAACTGATCGAACGCCTCTTGCGGCAGCGACAGCGACTGGGCGAAGGCGCGCAGCAGGCGCAACGACATGCGGGTCATGGCTTGCTGCCAATCCAGCAGCAAGGGTTTGAGTGTCGGCAGCGAGGCCGGCCATTGATTGGGGCCTTGCAGGCGCGCCCAGAGCGGGCTGTTCGGGTTCAGCGGCAAAGCCTCCCTCTCGGCCCCCAGATCGAACTGCTCGCGCAGGTCAGGCTTGCCGCGAGTGACCTCCGAAGCCGCACGGTTATAACCGCGAAAATGTGGCGAGTTGATCATGCCAACTGCCGCCTTCTCGTGGTCCGGCAGGGCAAAGAACTGCCGGGCATGCTCCTGCACCTGCTTCAACAAGATGCTGTCGATGCCGTGGCCGGTCAGGTAAAGGAATCCGACATCCCGTGCGGCGTGGCGCAAATCGTCAAGAAACGCCTGACGCTGCACCGGGCTGCCATCGAGCAATGAAAGATCCAGGGTCGGTAAGGTGGTGATGTCCCGTGTGTGCGGCATGGTTCACTCCCATGTGAATTGACTGAGCGCGTTCAGCCTGGCGTCCTGTTGAAGCTAAACGATCTTAAAAACCGCTAATAAATATCTTTTTTGCATTAGCTTAGGTTCGATTCTTGACAGCAAATTGAGCGTTTGAGGTCAGCCACTTGATATAGCTCGATACACGCTTGTTATTCCACAAAAGAAGTACACATAGATTTTATAGTACGTTTCAATCTATGCGCTTCTGGCGCACTCGCATGGCCGATCTTCTTATCGCCATATCGAAATGCTCACCACCGCAGCCGTCATCTCTTGGCTGTTCTCCATCGGCCCGGAACTGATCCAGGTGCGCCTTGAGCAACATTTCGGCAAAGGGTTCAAGCACCAAAGGTGAATCCGCCCCTTCAACTACTTTTACTTTCTCTGGAGCGATGATGTCCGACCCAAAACCTCTGTTGTTTGCACTCTACGAACAAGCCAGCGTGGGCTGCGGCGGTGCTCCGAGCCTCTGGACGCACCCGGCCGACGAGCGCCTGGCAATCAACTCCCTGGGCTATTGGTCGAACCTGGCGCGCATTGCCGACCAGGCTAACCTCGACATGTTGTTCTTCGGCGACGTGCTGGGTTTCTACGACGTCTTTGGCGGCAATGCCGATGCGGCGATGAAATGGGCCGTGGAAGCGCCGGCCAATGACCCGCTGATGATCATTCCCGCCTTGGCCGCGGTCACGGACAACCTCGCGTTCGGCGTCACGGTCACCACCAGCTATGAACACCCCTTCACCCATGCCCGGCGTTTCAGCACCCTGGACCACCTGACCAATGGCCGGGTGGGCTGGAACATCGTGACCTCTTATCTGTCCAGCGCCGCGCGTAATTTCGGCCTTGAACAGATGATCAAACACGATGACCGCTATGAGCGCGCCGAAGAGTTCCTCGATGTGGTGTACAAGCTCTGGGAAGGCAGTTGGGCCGACGACGCCGTGGTTGCCGACAAGGCTCGTCAATTGTATGCCCGAGGTGATCGGGTACGGCCGATCAATCACGCAGGCGAGCATTATCGGGTAGCCGGCCCGCACCTGACCTCGCCGTCACCGCAGCGCACACCGCTGCTGATCCAGGCCGGCTGGTCGGGGCGTGGCCGTGAGTTCGCGGCGAAGCACGCCGAGCTGATTTTCATCGCCAAATCCAACCCTCAGGAAATCCGCCAGGGCCTGGAAGACATATGGGCCAAGGCCCAGGCACGCGGCCGCCAGCGCGAGGATGTAAAGTCCCTGACCGTGCTGCGTATCGTCACCGCCAAAACCGAGATTGAAGCCCAGCGTAAATATGATGCGCTGCAAAGCAACTACCACCTGCAGGCACAACTGGTCAGTTATGCGGGTGACACCGGCATCGACATCAGCCGCTACGCCGACAGCGATGCACTGTCGACCCATACCGAAGGGCTGACGTCCTATGTCATGCACCCTGATGGCAGTGGTAAACCGTTGACCGCCGGGGATGTGAAGCAACGTTTTGCCAAGGTCACCCGCGGCAGCGACCTGATTCTGGTGGGCACCCCGCAACAGGTAGCCGACCGGATCGAAGAACACGCGCGCATTTCCGGCACCAGCGGCTACATGATCAATCCATTGATCAGTCCCGGCACACTTGAGGATTTCGTAGAGTTGATCATTCCGGAATTACAGAAGCGCGGCCTCTACAGAACCCAACCGCAAAGTGGAACCTTCAGGTCCAGGCTGAGGGAGGATGGCAGCAACCATTTACCCGATTCGGCTTACGGAGCCTCATTCCGCTTCGACAAGGACCTATAGCCGCTGGGCGACTGCTTATGAG
>NZ_JBFTLU010000315.1:0-5436 GCF_056396605.1 Pseudomonas sp. 05T35 | reverse complement strand
AAACCGCGTACGCAGGATTTGCGAGGACTGCGTCCTCGAACGCCGCCTCGCGGGCTCGGCAGCTGCTACAACGGGTGTTTAAGCTTGCCCACGCGGTGCCCATCAGAGGCTACAGCGCCTTGCGTCGCGGCCTACACCTGCGCCAGAATCCGCCGGCTTGTGCGCCTTGGTCGTCGCCTCTATTGTTTCCGTGTCACTGCCCATCAGTGATCGGGTTTAGTCGCCTGTCGTAGCTAAGTCGCATCAGTGCCAATCAGTCAGGTATCCCATCCCTGCACTTGATGGTGGCTGTGCGCAGGGCGCCCTCGGGCGCGCCGATTTCTTAGCTCGTCGGTCGACTAACCTGCGTACAGCCGCCACCCATTCGTTTAGTCGCGAGCAGGTTGCAGCCTCACTCAAAGAGAGCTAAGCCAATGTTCAAAGCCACTCCCAATCCCCCTGATACCGAAAGCACCTCTCCCTACGCCACCCTCGACTCAAAAGAACTCCACGCCGCCGCGCACCGCGCGCTCGACCATTACCTGGTGCTACCCGAGACCAAGCAGCTATTGGCCGACCGACGCCCCGGCTGCATTTTCGTCATCGCCCCCGACGTCGACTCTGAAACCCTATTGGCCCACGCCTGCGAAACCCTCGCCTCGGCCAATGTCATGGCCAGCGATCTGGCGTTCGACCTCGAAGGCCCCAARCGCAATACCGCRCTGGCKATTCAGCAGATGATTTCSCTGGCCGARTTGGCGGTGAATCGCGCWCTGGATCAYCTYGATCCACCGGAGTAACAGATAAGAACGCGGCYCCCGCGTAGCAGCTGTCGAGCCCGCGAGGCTGCGTCCGAGGACGCAGTCCTCGCCAACCCTGCATACGCGGTTTACCGGAATGAACGTGTTGCAAGATTTTACGACTGCTTCGCAGCCGAACGCAGCCTCGCAGGCTCGGCAGCTGCTACGACAGGTGTTTAAGCTTGCCCATGCTGTGCCCATCAGAGGCTACAGCGCCTTTTTCCCGTATCCATTAGTTCCTCCTGAAGATAAGTCAGAAGGTGTAAACCTTATTCAGGACGAGACACAGCCCAAAAAAAAGCCCACCAAATGGTGGGCTTCGTTCTTACGGGTGTTATTAGAACATCTTCAGCTTCGGCGCTTCTTCTTTCACCGGCTCGTTCTTCGCGGTTTGTGCGTTCCAGCCACCGCCGAGAGCCTTGTACAGGTTTACTTCGCTGATCAGTTGCGACAGGCGGTCGGTGATCAACGATTGCTGCGCAGTGAACAACTGACGCTGGGCGTCGAGGAAGGTCAGGTTGCTGTCGACACCGATGCGGTAGCGACGTTCGGCCAGGCGGTAGTAGTTCTGGTTGGCGGCCACCAGATCACGCTGGGCCTGCAACTGTTCGTTGAAGGTCAGGCGTGCAGCGAGGCCGTCGGAGACTTCCTGGAAGGCGGTCTGGATCGACTTCTCGTACTGCGCGATCGTGATGTCTTTCTGGATTTTCGAGTAATCCAGGCTKGCGCTCAGGCTACCGGCATTGAAGATCGGCAGGTTGATTTGCGGCTGGAACAGCCAGGTCCCCGAACCACCCTTGAACAGACCGGACAGATCCGGGCTCAGGGTGCCGGCATTGGCGGTCAGGCTGATGCTCGGGAAGAACGCTGCCCGTGCCGCGCCGATGTTGGCGTTGGCAGCCTTGAGCTTGTGTTCGGCTTCAAGGATGTCCGGGCGACGTTGCAGCAGGTCGGACGGCAGACCGGCCGGTACTTCGCTGAGCAGGTCATCGGACAACGGCTGGCCCGCTGCCAGATTGGCCGGTACACCGGTGCCCAACAGCAGCGCCAGGCTGTTTTCGTCCTGGGCAACCAGGCGAGTGAATTTCGCCTGTTGGACCCGGGCGGTCTCCACGGCCGTACGCGACTGGCTCAGGTCCAGCGCCGAAGCCACGCCGACTTCATTGCTACGGGAGGTGAGCCGGTAGCTTTCTTCGAAGGTGGCGAGGGTGTCCTGGGACAGTTTCAGCTGTTCCTTGTCGGCCTGCCAGGTCAGGTAGGCGTTGGCCACGCTGGCCACCAGGCTGATCTGGGTGCTGCGGCGTGCCTCTTCAGTGGCGAAGTAGTTTTGCAGCGCTTGTTCGTTCAGGCTGCGAACGCGACCGAACAGGTCGAGCTCATAGGCGCTGACGCCCACGGTGGCCGAGTAGCTGGCGTTGATGCCCTCTTTGCCGGTCTGCGAGGCTCGCGCCGGAATCCGCTGACGGCTGCCGCTACCGGTCGCCGAGACGGCCGGGAACAGGTCGGCGCGCGAGATGCGGTATTGGGCCGCAAAGGCGTCGATGTTCAGCGCCGCGACACGCAGGTCGCGGTTGTTTTCCAGAGCGGTCTGGATCAGCTGTTGCAGCGCCGGGTCACGGAAAAATTGCTTCCAGCCTTGTTCGGCGGCAGCCTGGCTGGCGGCCTGGGCCGGCGAATACGCCGGACCTTGTGGGTATTGCGACGCAATCGGTGCCGCAGGCTGCTGATAATCCGGTATCAGCGAGCAGCCACCGAGCACGAACGCGGCGATGGCTAGGGAGAGTAGCGACTTGCTCATTGGCCAGCCTCTTTAGAAGTTTCTATAGCGACGTCATCCTGATCCGCAGTTTTGCGTTGACCCATCGACGACACGGTGACAAAGAACAGTGGGACCCAGAAGATCGCCAGTACGGTGGCCGTCAGCATACCGCCGATAACCCCGGTACCGATCGCATGCTGGCTACCCGAACCTGCGCCGGTGGAGATGGCCAGCGGTACCACGCCGAGGACGAAGGCCAGCGAGGTCATGATGATCGGTCGCAAACGCATCCGACAGGCTTCGATCGCGGCATCGACCAGGCTGCGCCCTTGTTCATGCAGTTCCTTGGCAAATTCGACAATCAGAATGGCGTTTTTCGCCGCCAGACCGATCGTGGTCAACAGACCCACCTGGAAGTACACGTCGTTGGACAGACCGCGCAGGCTGGTGGCGAGCAGGGCACCGATGATCCCCAGCGGTACAACCAGCATTACCGCAATCGGAATCGACCAGCTTTCGTACAGCGCCGCCAGACAGAGGAAGACCATCAGCAACGACAAGGCGTACAGCGCCGGAGCTTGCGAGCCGGACAGACGTTCCTCATACGACAGACCGGTCCAGGAAATACCCACGCCTGCCGGCAGTTTCTGGGCCAGGGCTTCGACTTCGGCCATGGCTTCACCAGTGCTGTAACCAGGCGCTGGCGCCCCGAGGATTTCTATCGCTTCTACGCCGTTGTAACGCGCCAGCTTCGGCGAGCCGTAGATCCACTCGCCCTTGGCGAACGCGGAGAACGGAACCATGGCGCCCTGGCTGTTGCGTACATACCATTTCTTCAGGTCTTCAGGGCTCATGCGAGCACCCGGCTGGCCTTGTACGTAAACCTTTTTCACCCGACCACGGTCGATGAAGTCGTTGACGTAGCTACTGCCCAGCGCGATCGACAGCGTGTTGTTGATGTCGGTCATCGTGATGCCCAAGGCACTGGCCTTTTCATCGTCGATTTCCAGCTGGTATTGCGGTTCGTCGTTCAGACCGTTCGGACGGACCTGCGACAGCACCTTGCTCTGCGCCGCCATACCGAGGAACTGGTTGCGGGCAGCCATCAACTTGTCGTGACCGATGCCGGCGCGATCCTGCAGGAATACGTCGAAACCGGTGGCGTTACCCAATTCCAGTACCGCCGGTGGCGCGAAAGCGAACACCATGGCGTCACGGAAGGTGAAGAAGTGCTGTTGGGCACGGGCCGCAACCTTGAACACGCTGTTGTCGGCATTCCGCTCGTGCCATGGCCTGAGCATGATGAACGCCATGCCCGAACTCTGGCCACGGCCGGCGAAGTTGAAGCCGGTCACGGTAAACACCGAGTTCACTGCATCGCCTTCACCGCCGTCCTTGCCAGGACGCAGCAGGAATTCACGCATCTCGTCCACGACCACTTGGGTGCGCTGGGAGGTAGAGCCGGCCGGGGTCTGGACCTGGGCAAAGAGTACGCCCTGGTCTTCTTCCGGCAGGAACGCCGTTGGAATGCGGGTGAACAGCCAGATCATGCCGACCACGATGATGATGTAGGCCAGCAGGTACGGCGCCTTGTGCTTGAGCATGTTGCCGACACCGCGCTCGTAGCTTCTTACGCTACGGTCGAAGTTACGGTTGAACCAGCCGAAGAAGCCGCGTTTCGGAGTGCCGTGATCGCCTTTCGGAATCGCCTTGAGCATGGTGGCGCAGAGCGCCGGGGTGAAGATCAGGGCAACCAATACCGAAAGGGCCATGGCCGAAACGATGGTGATCGAGAACTGCTTGTAGATCACCCCGGTCGAACCGCTGAAGAACGCCATCGGCAGCAGTACCGCCGACAGCACCAGTGCGATACCGACCAGTGCGCCCTGGATCTGGCCCATGGATTTCTTGGTGGCTTCCTTGGGTGAGAGTCCTTCTTCGCTCATCACCCGTTCGACGTTTTCCACCACGACGATGGCATCGTCCACCAGCAAGCCGATGGCGAGCACCATACCGAACATGGTCAGGGTGTTGATGCTGAAGCCGAACGCCGCGAGGATCCCGAAGGTACCCAGCAGCACCACCGGTACGGTCATGGTGGTGATGACCGTGGCGCGGAAGTTTTGCAGGAACAGGAACATCACCAGGAACACCAGCACGATCGCTTCGACCAGGGTTWCAACCACACCCTTGATCGATTCGGTCACCACCGGAGTGGTGTCGTACGGGAACACCACTTCCATCCCTTCCGGGAAGAATGGCTTGAGGTTGTCGATGGTCTTGCGCAGGGCCTTGGCGGTGTCGAGGGCGTTGGCGCCGTTGGCCAGTTTCACTGCCAGACCGGAAGCCGGGCTGCCGTTGAACTGGGCGCTGATGCTGTAGTTCTCGCCACCGAGGCCGACATCGGCAACGTCAGACAGGCGAACCTGCGAGCCGTCCTTGTTGACCCGCAGCAGAATTTCCTTGAACTGCTCGGCCGTCTGCAAGCGGGTCTTGCCGATGATCGTGGCGTTCAGTTGCTGGCCGGGCAGGGCGGGCAAGCCACCGAGTTGACCGGAGGAAACCTGGACGTTCTGCGCAGCGATGGCGGTTTTGACATCGACCGGGGTCAGGTTGAAGTTGTTCAACTTGGCCGGGTCGAGCCAGATACGCATGGCGTACTGGGCACCAAACACCTGGAAGTCACCGACACCCGCAGTCCGCGAGATCGGGTCCTGCATGTTGGAAACGATGTAGTTGGACAGGTCGTCCTTGGTCATGCTGCCGTCGCGCGAGACCACGCCGATGACCATCAGGAAGTTTTTCACTGCCTTGGTCACGCGGATACCCTGTTGCTGCACTTCTTGCGGCAGCAGCGGGGTGGCCAGGTTCAGTTTGTTCTGGACCTGGACCTGCGCG
>NZ_JBFTLU010000314.1:0-5439 GCF_056396605.1 Pseudomonas sp. 05T35 | reverse complement strand
CCCCAGGACCATTTCGCCGAATGCCCGGCTTCAAGCGCCAGCACCTTCAAGGCATTTGCCGGACTTTGCCGGGCACGACGACCGATCAGGGTTTCGGCCAGCATCACCGGCACGCCGATCAGCGCAATACACGCCAGAAACACCAACACAAACGCGCCGCCGCCATAGACGCCGACCATGTAGGGGAACTTCCAGATACTACCCAACCCCACGGCTGAACCGGTCGCAGCGAGTATGAAAACCCAACGGCTAGCCCAACTACCGTGGACTGAAACCTTGTCTGACGACATCCTGAACACGCCCAACCGATCAAAAAAGAGGGCGCATTGTCCGGGATTCACTCAATGCGCTCAAGCACGCAGGTTCACCGTAGCCGACTCGCGCGCAACTCCCTATAATGCCGCCCCTATGGCTAAACAGAAGAAACACCCCGAAGGGACCATCGCGCAGAATAAAAAGGCGCGACACGATTACTTCATCGAACACCGGTTCGAGGCTGGCATGGTCCTGGCCGGCTGGGAAGTAAAGAGTCTGCGTGCAGGCAAGGCACAACTGGTCGACAGTTATGTGCTGCTCAAGGATGGCGAAGCGTGGCTGCTCGGCAGTCATATCACTCCGCTGACCACCGCCAGCACCCACGTCATCGCCGACCCGACGCGCACGCGCAAGCTGCTGCTCAACCAGCGCGAGCTGGAGAAGCTGTTTGCCGCCGTGCAACAGAAGGGTTACGCCTGCGTCTGCCTGTCGTTGTACTGGAGCAAGCACTTGATCAAGTGCGAGATCGCTCTGGGCAAGGGCAAGAAGGAATACGACAAGCGTGATACCGAGCGCGAACGCGATGCCGGTCGCGAGTTGCAACGAGCGGTGCGGAACAAGGGCAAGGAAGATTAATTTTCCCGCTGCTTGAAACCGCCTTCGCGAGCAAGCTCGCTCCCACACGATCTATAGATGCCGACATTTATGTGGCAGACCTGGAACCTGTGGGAGCGAGCTTGCTCGCGAAGACAATCGCACAAGCGATAAAGATTTAACTGACAAACCCCAACCTACATCCCCTTGCGCCGCTCCGCCCGAGCCATGCGCTGCATTTCCTGACGCACCTCTTCGAGCACTTCCTGCACATACAAAATGTGTCGACTGGAAACTTCTCGCGCCTGCTCTGCATGCCCTTCGATAATCGCCTGATACAACTCCCGGTGCTGGCTGATCAGCATGTCGCGGGTTTCGGCGCGCTGCTTGTACATGCCACCGATGTTGGTCACTACGTTGCGCTTGAGCAGATCGAACAGCCCGCGAATAGTATGCAACAGCACCGCGTTGTGACTGGCTTCGGCAATGGCCAGGTGAAAATTCGCATCCGCCGCGCCCTCTTCCGCACGACTCACCTGATCATGGCGCGCGTAGCAATCCTGCAACTCTTCGAATGCCGCAGTCAGTCGCTCACGGTCAACATCCGTCGCGCGCAATGCGGCGTAATAGGCGCATGACGCTTCCAGCGTATGGCGAAATTCCAGCAGATCACGCTGGGCTTCGGGGTTGCTTTCCAGCAAGTGCAGCAACGGATCGCTGAAGGTTGAGCCGAGCGATTCAACCACGTAGTTGCCGCCGCCCTGGCGGCTGACCAGCAGCCCCTTGGCCGCCAGTTTCTGGATCGCCTCACGCAATGAAGGACGCGACACACCGAACTGCTCCGCCAGGGCGCGCTCCGCCGGCAATCGCTCACCGGACTTCAGCGTGCCCTCAAGGATCATCCCCTCGAGCCGCTCGACAATATCGTCAGACAAACGGCGCTGACGAATCTGATCAAACCCCATAACTCATTCTCCACGATCCCGACGGCTCGCCGGGGTCTCTATTCTGGCCTATTGGCGTCGCGCCAGCACCTACCAGGCAGCGTTTGATCGAACAGATCAGATGATCTCTGCACCGCTCATTCGACGAAAGTTTCAGGGCGGCAAATTGACACACCACACCCAAGGCTTTTACCCTAGCCAACAGCGATTGTAAATTGGTATTACCAATTATCCAAGAACGCTGACCAGTGCCTGACCAACAACAATTAGGGGCCACCCCATATGCAAACCTGGCAACAGCTCTACAGCCCGCTCGGCAGCCTCGGCTTGTCCGCACTCGCGGCCGTTATCCCCATCGTATTTTTCTTCCTCGCTTTGGCCGTGTTTCGCCTCAAAGGACACGTCGCCGGGAGCATCACCCTGGCGCTGTCGATTCTGGTGGCGATCTTTGCCTTCCAGATGCCTGTCGACATGGCTTTCGCTGCTGCTGGCTATGGATTTGCCTACGGACTGTGGCCAATTGCCTGGATCATCGTGGCCGCGGTGTTCCTCTACAAACTGACGGTCAAGAGCGGCCAGTTCGAAGTGATCCGCAGCTCGGTGCTGTCGATTACCGACGACCAACGCCTGCAAGTGCTGCTGATCGGTTTCTGCTTCGGCGCATTCCTGGAAGGTGCCGCCGGATTCGGCGCACCGGTAGCGATTACCGCCGCGCTGCTGGTAGGACTGGGTTTCAACCCGCTGTACGCCGCCGGCCTGTGCCTGATTGCCAACACTGCGCCGGTAGCCTTCGGCGCACTGGGGATTCCGATCATCGTCGCCGGGCAAGTAACCGGCATCGATGCGTTCAAGATCGGCGCCATGGCGGGTCGCCAACTGCCACTGCTGTCAGTGTTCGTGCCGTTCTGGCTGGTGTTCATGATGGACGGCCTACGTGGCGTCAAGGAGACCTGGCCGGCAGCGTTGGTGGCGGGCTTGAGCTTTGCCGTGACCCAGTTCTTCACCTCGAACTTCATCGGCCCGGAGCTGCCGGACATTACCTCGGCACTGGTCAGCCTGGTTTCCCTGACCCTGTTCCTCAAGGTCTGGCAGCCCAAGCGCTCGTTCGCCGAAGCGACCGCCAGCGTCGGTGCCGCAACGGTAAGAAGCGCCGGAGGCTTCGGTCAACCGCGTACGACCCAGCCTTCGCCGTACAGCTTCGGCGAGATCTTCAAGGCCTGGTCGCCGTTCCTGATCCTCACCGCGCTGGTGACCATTTGGACCCTCAAGCCCTTCAAGGCAATGTTCGCCGCCGGCGGTTCGATGTACAGCTGGGTGTTCAACTTCGCTATCCCGCACCTGGACCAACTGGTGATCAAGACCGCCCCGATCGTAGCCGCCCCGACTGCCATTCCTGCGGTGTTCAAACTTGATCCGATTTCGGCGACCGGCACGGCGATTTTCTTCTCCGCACTGATCTCGATGCTGATCCTGAAGATCAACTTCAAAATTGGTCTGACCACATTGAAAGAGACCTTCTTTGAACTGCGCTGGCCTATTCTGTCGATCGGCATGGTGCTGGCCTTCGCCTTCGTCACCAACTATTCGGGCATGTCATCGACCATGGCGCTGGTACTGGCAGCCACCGGCGCGGCCTTCCCGTTCTTCTCGCCATTCCTCGGTTGGCTGGGCGTGTTTCTGACCGGCTCGGACACCTCGTCCAACGCGCTGTTCAGCTCGCTGCAAGCGACCACCGCACACCAGATCGGCGTCAACGACGTGCTGTTGGTGGCAGCGAACACCAGTGGTGGCGTGACCGGCAAGATGATCTCGCCACAATCGATCGCCGTGGCCTGCGCCGCGACTGGCCTGGTGGGCAAGGAATCCGACCTGTTCCGCTTCACCCTCAAGCACAGCCTATTCTTTGCCACTATCGTCGGCCTGATCACACTGGCCCAGGCCTACTGGTTTACCGGCATGCTGGTGCACTAAGACTACAAGCAACACAGAAAAAACCGACGCCGGGCTTTGCCCCTGGCGTCAGCGACTCACCACCCGGTCTGCAAGGCTGCTGAAAGCTTCCCGCTTTATAGTCAGCAGCCTCAGCGGACGGATAACCGGGCCCACCCGGAGACACGCCTGATGAGCGAGCTTTTTTACAACGCTGTGCCGAACGCGACCCGTGTCGCCCCGCCACTGCCTGAACCGCGCCAGTACCCCAGCAAGAAACCGCCGCAGGTCTACCTGTTCGGCACGTGTGTGGTCGACCTGTTTTATCCCGAAGCCGGGATGGACGCGATTCACCTGCTGGAACGCGAAGGTATTCGCGTGGAGTACCCGCAAGGGCAAAGCTGCTGCGGACAACCGGCCTACACCTCGGGTTACACCGAACAGGCCCGGACCGTAGCGCGCTCACAACTGGCGCTGTTTGCCGGGGATTATCCAGTGGTGGTGCCTTCGGGCTCCTGCGCAGGCATGCTGCGCGAACATTACGCCGACTTGTTCAAGGACGAGCCGGACACCTTGAAACAGGTTCAGGCCCTGGCGGCACGGACCTATGAGCTGGCCGAGTTTCTGCTGTTTGTCTGCAAGGTGCAGCTCAAGGACAGCGGCGAACCGGTCAAAGTGGCACTGCACACCTCGTGCTCGGCACGGCGGGAGATGAACACCCACTTGCATGGTCGCGAGTTGTTGTCGCAGCTGAGCAACGTGAAGCGGGTCGACCACGATCACGAAAGTGAATGCTGTGGCTTTGGTGGGACATTCAGCGTCCGAATGCCAGACATTTCCGGAGCGATGGTCGCTGACAAGACCAAAGCCCTGAAGGAGTCCGGCGCACACACGGTGCTGAGTGCCGACTGCGGCTGCTTGATGAACATCAACGGCTCGCTGGAAAAGCAGAACGAAGCGTTACGCGGCCAGCATCTGGCGAGCTTCCTCTGGCAGCGTACCGGAGGTGCAAAATGAGCACTTCCACGCTGATTCCAACGGTGGCGGTTGAGGAAGATTTTCGCACCCGGGCTCACGAGGCGTTGGGTGACAAGCAACTGCGAAACAACTTTCGCAGTGCAATGGATTCACTGATGGCAAAACGGGCAGCGTCCTTCAGCGATGCCTTCGAGCGAGAACACTTACGCGCCCTGGGCAATGCTATTCGTGCCCGCGCGTTATCCAAGTTGCCCGACCTGCTCGAGCAACTGGAACAGAACCTGACCCGCAACGGTGTGACAGTGCACTGGGCGGAAACGGTGGACGAGGCCAATGGCATCGTCTTGTCGATCATCCGTGCTCACGAGGCGCGGCAAGTGATCAAGGGCAAATCGATGGTCAGCGAAGAGATGGAGATGAACCATGTCCTCGCTGAACAAGGCGTTGAATGCCTTGAGTCGGACATGGGCGAGTTCATCGTCCAGCTCGACCACGAGAAGCCTTCACACATTATTATGCCGGCGATCCACAAGAATGCCGGTCAGGTCGCGTCCTTGTTCCACGACAAACTTGGCGTGGAATACACCAAGGACGTTGACCAACTTATTCAGATCGGTCGCAAGGTCTTGCGGCAGAAATTCTTCGAAGCGGACATCGGCGTCTCCGGTGTCAACTTCGCCGTGGCCGAAACCGGCACCCTGCTGCTGGTGGAAAACGAAGGCAACGGCCGCATGTCGAC
>NZ_JBFTLU010000313.1:0-13721 GCF_056396605.1 Pseudomonas sp. 05T35 | reverse complement strand
GCGCTGAGTAATCCTGGCATTAACCTGCAAGGCACAGTAACCCTCGGAATACTCGACCTTCACTGGCGAGTTAGGTGTCCAGTGCTCTCCCTGCCGTGAAAAGTCACCATTGAGCAACAAATTTTTTTCTGCGAGTTGTCGGGACATTTGGAAACTCCTGTAAGTGGGCGTGGCGCGAATTTGATCACCACGACTCAGCGACATCTGAAAAGCCCCTGCAGTCGGGGTAAAAAGATTGAGCGCCAGAAACAAGCAACCCACAACTGTCAGATCTGACAGGTCAGGTACAAAAGTCGACGAACGGTGGTAGCAGAGTGGATGGTGGTTTTCATGACACGTATCGGCTTGCTCGCACTCAATTGGGGCCCAACTACCCGTGCCTGTAGCCAACGGTAGCGCTTGTGCGCTGCGTCGTTTGGTAACGCCTGTTTTGTGTTTTTTTGCATCCCTTTGATTCAATTCATATTTCATTTTCTGGGGGATTTGTCTGCCGGGCTATGGCACACTTTCTGCTGTCTATTCCGTTGTTACATACCATGTTCCGGTATAGCGGAATAAACATCATCCTGGAGTGCCCGTCATGCAGCGTCGACTTTCCTTGTTTACAGCGTGTGTTTTTCTCTTTGCGGCCACAGCCTCTGCCGTGGGCATTGCCCAGGCGGCGGACAGCAGGCTCGACAATGTGTTGAAGCGCGGGCATTTGATCGTGGGCACGGGCAGCACCAACGCGCCGTGGCACTTCCAGGGCGCGGACGGCAAATTGCAGGGTTTTGATATCGACATCGGGCGGATGGTCGCCAAGGGTTTGTTCAATGACCCGAGCAAGGTCGAGTTCGTGGTGCAGTCGTCGGATGMACGGATTCCCAATTTGCTGACCGACAAGGTCGACATGAGCTGCCAGTTCATTACCGTCACCGCCAGCCGTGCGCAGCAAGTGGCATTCACCCTGCCGTACTACCGCGAAGGCGTTGGCCTGCTGTTGCCGGCCAACAGCAAGTACAAGGAAATCGAAGACCTCAAAGCGGCCGGCGACAGCGTCACCGTGGCAGTGCTGCAAAACGTCTATGCCGAAGAACTGGTGCACCAGGCGCTGCCCAAGGCCAAGGTTGACCAATACGACAGCGTCGACCTGATGTACCAGGCAGTGAACTCCGGCCGTGCCGACACCGCTGCCACCGACCAGTCTTCGGTCAAGTACCTGATGGTGCAGAACCCTGGCCGCTATCGCAGCCCGACCTACGCCTGGAGCCCGCAAACCTACGCCTGTGCGGTCAAGCGCGGCGATCAGGACTGGTTGAATTTCGTCAATACCGTCTTGCATGAAGCCATGACCGGCGTTGAGTTCCCGACTTACGCGGCGTCGTTCAAACAGTGGTTCGGTGTCGATCTGCCTTCCCCAGCGATTGGCTTCCCCGTCGAATTCAAATGATCCCGTGAGAGCGGGGCGTTCGCGCCCCGCTCAAGGTACTGCTGACCATGAACTATCAGTTGAACTTTGCCGCCGTCTGGCGCGACTTCGACACCTTGCTGGCAGGGCTCGGTCTGGGCCTTGAACTGGCGCTGGTGTCGATCGCCATCGGTTGCGTGATCGGCCTGCTGATGGCGTTTGCTTTGCTCTCAAAGCACCGCGCATTGCGGGTGCTGGCGTCGGTGTACGTGACGGTGATCCGTAACACGCCGATTCTGGTGTTGATTCTGCTGATCTACTTTGCGCTACCGAGCCTGGGCATTCGGCTGGACAAGCTGCCGTCGTTCATCATCACCCTGTCGTTGTATGCCGGGGCGTACCTGACCGAAGTGTTCCGTGGCGGGTTGTTGAGCATCCCCAAAGGCCTGCGTGAAGCCGGGCTGGCGATCGGTCTGGGGGAGTGGCAGGTCAAGGCCTACATCACCGTGCCGGTGATGTTGCGCAACGTGTTGCCGGCGCTCTCGAACAACTTCATTTCGCTGTTCAAGGACACCTCGCTGGCGGCGGCGATTGCCGTGCCGGAGCTGACCTACTACGCGCGCAAGATCAACGTCGAGAGCTACCGGGTGATTGAAACCTGGCTGGTGACGACAGCGCTCTATGTTGCGGCCTGTTATCTCATCGCGATGCTGCTGCGTTACCTCGAGCAGCGTCTGGCGATTCGCCGTTAGGAGCGCACCCATGTACGAGTCCCCAAGTTGGTTGCATGAGTTATGGGTCGCCCGCGAGACCCTGTGGTCGGGCTTTTTGACCAGTGTGCAGTGCTCTGTCCTGGCGATCATGCTGGGCACCCTGATCGGCATCGTTGCCGGGCTGGTGCTGACCTACGGCAAGTTCTGGATGCGCGCGCCGTTTCGTTTTTACGTCGACCTGATCCGTGGCACGCCGGTGTTTGTGCTGGTGCTGGCCTGCTTCTACATGGCGCCCGCGCTGGGCTGGCAGATCGATGCGTTCCAGGCGGGAGTGCTGGGGCTGACGCTGTTCTGCGGTTCGCACGTTGCCGAGATCGTTCGCGGTGCGTTGCAAGCGTTGCCACGTGGGCAGATGGAAGCGAGCAAGGCCATCGGCCTGACGTTTTATCAGGCCCTCGCTTACGTGCTGTTGCCTCAGGCGTTGCGGCAGATTTTGCCGACCTGGGTCAACTCGTCGACCGAAATCGTCAAGGCTTCGACCTTGCTCTCGGTGATCGGTGTGGCCGAGTTGCTGCTGAGTACCCAGCAGATCATCGCCCGGACCTTCATGACCCTGGAGTTTTACCTGTTTGCCGGTTTTCTCTTTTTCATCATCAACTACGCCATCGAATTACTCGGCCGGCATATTGAAAAGCGGGTGGCCTTGCCATGACTCAAGCTCAAGTTTCGACACAGAACGCTAGCCAGGCCCTGCTGGAGATTCGCGATCTGCACAAGCAATACGGCCCGCTCGAAGTGCTCAAGGGCGTCGACCTGACCATGCAGCGTGGCAACGTGGTGACGCTGATCGGCTCCAGCGGCTCGGGCAAGACTACGCTGCTGCGCTGCGTGAACATGCTCGAAGAGTTCCAGGGCGGGCGGATCCTGCTCGATGGCGAGTCCATCGGTTACCACGAGGTCAACGGCAAGCGCGTGCGCCACTCGGAAAAAGTCATCGCCCAGCACCGGGCGATGACCGGCATGGCATTCCAGCAGTTCAACCTGTTTCCCCATCTCACGGCGCTGCAGAACGTCACCCTTGGCCTGCTCAAAGTCAAAAAGCTGCACAAGGATGAAGCGGTGGTGCTGGCGGAAAAATGGCTGGAGCGTGTCGGCCTGCTGGAACGCCGCGATCACTATCCGGGTCAGTTGTCGGGTGGTCAGCAACAGCGCGTGGCGATTGCCCGGGCGATCGCGATGAACCCGAGCCTGATGCTGTTCGACGAAGTGACGTCGGCACTCGACCCGGAGCTGGTCGGCGAAGTATTGAGCGTGATCAAGGGGCTGGCCGAGGATGGCATGACCATGCTGTTGGTGACCCACGAGATGCGTTTTGCCTTTGAAGTCTCGGACAAGATCGTCTTCATGAATCAGGGGCGAATCGAAGAGCAGGGGCCACCCAAGGAGCTGTTCGAACGCCCGCAATCTCCGCGCTTGGCGGAATTTCTCAAGAACACGCGGATGGCTGCATGTGTCCGGTCAGGTGCCAGCGGTGGACGGCGAAATCATTGCTGGCGGGATCGTCGAGCAGACTCACCAGACCATGCGCAACCTGATCGCGATCCTCGAAGAAGCCGGCTATGGCCTCGAAGACGTGGTCCGCACGGGCGTATGGCTGGAAGATCCGCGGGATTTCTGGAGCTTCAACAAAGTCTTCTCCGAGTACTTCAGCCCGGAACACGCACCGGCCCGGGCTTGTGTGCAGGCGAACATGATGGTCGACTGCAAGGTCGAGATTGATTGTGTGGCGTACAAGAAGAAGGCCTGAACCGAGGTGACCCTATCGCGAGCAGGCTCGCTCCCACATGGGAGGTGTGTTCTGCCACATATTGCAATTACGCCACCAGACTCCTGTGGGAGCGAGCCTGCTCGCGATGGCGGTCTAACGGTCGGCGCAGGACTCTGGTTAAACTCCCCGGCGAATTTGAATGAGAACCCACTGACATGACCGAAGACACCATCAAGCGCCGGGCCCGCGGTCTGGACCGGGCGTTCGATATTCTCGATTTCCTCAAGGAAATTGGCCAGCCGCTGCGCCCGAACGATATCGCCAGCGGTATCGGCAGTCCGAAATCCACGGTCTACGAGCTGGTCGCGTCGCTGCTGGAACGACGGATTCTCGAACCGGTGGGCAAGGAAGGTCACGTCTATCTTGGCCGGCAACTGTACTTTCTGGGGCAAGCGCATCTGCGCCATTTCGACTTGAGTCGCGAGGCCGATCACGCTTTGCAGGAGATCGTCAGCCAGACCCGCGAAACCGCGCAGATGTGCCTGCTCAACGGGCGCAAGTACACGGTGGCGTTGATGAAGGAGGGCGAGCGGCATTTCCGCATTTCCTCGGACATCGGCGAGAACGCGCCGATCCCGTGGACCGCTTCCGGGCGCTTGTTGCTGGCGCACTTGAGCGACCAGCAAATCGTCGACCTGATCGATGAAGATGACTTCATCCTGCCGGACGGCGAACGCCTGCCGCTGGAACGTTTTCTGGCGGAAATCCGTCAGGCCGGTATCGACGGATTCTTCTCCTTCGACAGCGTCGCCGACACCTTTACCCATTGCTTTGCCGCCCCGGTGAAAGACCCGAGTGGCGTCGCCATTGCGACCCTGTGCATCGTCGCCCCGAGGGCCGATGCCAAGAACAATTACAACGACTATCGCCGGGTGCTGATCGACAGCGCGAACAACCTGGCCCGTCGCATCAACGAATAACAGTGGCCGTTCGCGGCCGCGTGTGAGGAGTTAGAACATGCCTTCTGCCTTGAACATCGCTGCCGTGGAAAAGGGCAACGGCCAGCCCGGTGCCAACCTGGTGCGTGACGTCAGCCTGCCGGCGCTGGTGCTGCACCGCGAAGCGCTGGAACACAACATCCGCTGGATGCAGGCGTTCGTCAGCAACAGCGGTGCCGAACTGGCGCCGCACGGTAAAACCAGCATGACCCCGTCGCTGTTTCGCCGCCAACTGGAGGCGGGAGCCTGGGGCATCACCCTGGCCACTGCGGTGCAGACTCGCGCCGCCTACGCCCATGGCGTGCGCCGGGTGTTGATGGCCAATCAGTTGGTGGGGGCGCCGAACATGGCGCTGATCGCCGAGTTGCTGGCAGATCCGGCATTCGAATTCCACTGCATGGTCGATCACCCGGACAACGTTGCCGACCTCGGGGCATTTTTCGCCGCGCGCGGTCTGCGCCTGAACGTGATGATCGAGTACGGTGTGGTCGGCGGCCGTTGCGGTTGCCGCAGCGAAGCCGAAGTGCTGGCACTGGCTGAGGCGATCAAGGCGCAGCCGGGGTTGGCGTTGACCGGTATTGAAGGCTACGAAGGGGTGATTCATGGCGACCAGGCAGTCAGTGGCATTCGTGAATTTGCTGCGTCCCTGGTACGCCTCGCGGTGCAGTTGCAAGACAGCGGCGCTTTCGCCATCGACAAGCCGATCATCACCGCGTCGGGGTCGGCCTGGTATGACCTGATCGCCGAGTCCTTCGAAGCCCAGAACGCCGCCGGACGTTTCCTCAGCGTGCTGCGTCCGGGCAGTTACGTGGCTCACGACCATGGCATCTACAAGGAAGCGCAATGCTGCGTGCTCGATCGTCGTAGCGACTTGCACGAAGGCCTGCGTCCGGCACTGGAAGTCTGGGCGCATGTGCAGTCGTTGCCGGAGCCGGGGTTTGCGGTGATCGCTCTGGGCAAGCGCGATGTAGCCTATGACGCGGGGTTGCCGGTGCCGTTATTGCGTTATCGGGCGGGTGTGCTGCCGGCGATCGGTGATGATGTCAGTGCCTGCACAGTGACAGCGGTGATGGATCAGCATGCGTTCATGACGGTCGCGCCCGGGGTTCAGTTGCGCGTGGGCGACATCATCTCGTTCGGTACGTCTCACCCGTGCCTGACCTTCGACAAATGGCGCACCGGTTGCCTGGTGGATGAGCAGTTGAACGTCATCGAAAGCATGGAAACCTGTTTTTAAGGTTTGAGACCGAGGTGCGGCCATCGCGAGCAGGCTCGCTCCCACATTGGATCTCCAGTGTGTCAAAGATCAGTGTGGGAGCGAGCCTGCTCGCGATGGCGGCCTGCCAGACAACACCGAAATCCCAGAGACCCCATAACCATGAACACCCTCAGCACTCTCGGCCCCGACACCCCGCGCATTGCGCTGATCGGCGAGTGCATGATCGAGTTGCAGCAGCGCGCCGACGGCAGTCTGCAACAGAGTTTTGGCGGCGACACCCTGAACACCGCGGTCTACCTGTCTCGTGAAATGGGCGACGGGGCCACGGTGGATTACGTCACCGCGCTGGGCGACGACAGCTTCAGCGATGCGATGTGCCAGAGCTGGTCCGAAGAAGGTATCGGCCTGGGCATGGTCCAGCGCCTGCCGGGACGTTTGCCCGGTTTGTACTGCATCCAGACCGATGCTTCGGGTGAACGTCGTTTCCTCTATTGGCGCAACGAAGCCGCCGTGCGCGATTGCTTCACCACGCCGGCGGCGGTACCGATTCTTGCGGCGCTGCCGGATTACGATGTGCTGTATTTCAGTGGCATCACCCTGGCGGTGCTGGGCGAAGCGGGGCGTAAAAAGCTCATCGAGACACTGATCGAAGCCCGTCAGCGGGATGCGCGGATCGTCTTTGACAACAACTATCGGCCACGTTTGTGGAGCTCTGTCGAACAGGCCCGAGCGGCGTATCGCGAAGTCTTGCCCTATGTCGATCTGGCACTGCTGACAGTGGACGATGAACAGGCGTTGTTCGGATTTTCCGATGAGGCGGCGGTGTTCGCGGCCTACGAGCAGATCGGCATACCGGAGGTGGTGCTCAAGCGCGGCGCCGAGCCGTGTCTGATTCGCTGTGACGGTGAGTCGTTCGAGGTTCCGGCGCTGCGCGTCGAACGGGTGGTGGACACCACGGCGGCGGGGGATTCGTTCAGCGCGGCGTATCTGGGCAGTCGGCTCCGTGGCGCAAGCCCGGCAGAGGCCGCAGAAGCCGGGCATCGGTTGGCGAGCCGGGTGATCCAGGTGCCGGGGGCACTGATTCCCAAGGATTGAGGTTCAATGGCCGCTTGCTGCGCAATCGGATCGCGAGCAGGCTCGCTCCCACAGGTTGTGTAGGGCCATCAATGTGGGAGCGAGCCTGCTCGCGAAGAGGCCCTCAAGCCAATCCATCAATCGCGGTAAAACACCTGCACCAGGTGATAACCAAACTTGCTTTTGATCGGTCCGTGCACGACACGCAGTGGTTTCTTGAAGATCACCGCATCGATGGCGCCAACCATCTGCCCGGGCCGAACTTCGCCCAGGTCACCTCCGCGTTTGCCAGACGGGCAGGTGGAATACTTCTTGGCCAGCACATCAAAGGCTTCGCCCTTGGCGATGCGTTGTTTGAGCTGTTCGGCCTCTTCGGCGGTTTTCACCAGAATATGGCGGGCTTGAGCTTTCATTGGGGCAGTTACCTTGGAGCGGTGGTGGCGGCGGGGCGCGATTATGCCTCAAATCATCCGGTTCGGCGGATCATGTGGCGAATCTTGCCGGCCAGTTGTTCAAGGGTGAAGGGCTTGGCCAGCAGGTCCATGCCCTCCTCGAGAAAGCCCTGGCGTTCGGCGGCTTTTTCCGCGTAGCCGGTCATGAACAGGACGTTAAGCCCAGGTCGATGCTGACGGGCGATTTCCGCCAGTTGCCGGCCATTCATGCCGGGCAGGCCGACATCGGTCACCAGCAGATCGATACGCAGGTCAGACTCCAGCAGCGGCAGGGCGTTTTTTGCGTCTTGCGCCTCATGGGCGATGTAGCCCAGTTCGTTCAGCACATTGAGCACCAGCATACGCACTGCAGGGTCGTCTTCGACCAGCACCACCGACTCACCTGCGGTCGCATAGGGGCTGCCCAAGCTGACTGCCGCCAGCGAGGCGTGCTGAGGCGCGTTGTGCAGGCGCGGCAAATACAGGCGCACCGTCGTGCCTTGTCCCGGCTGACTGCTGAGGGTCACATGGCCGCCGGATTGCTGGGCGAAGCCATAAATCATCGACAACCCCAGCCCGGTGCCCTGGCCGATAGGCTTGGTGGTGAAGAACGGATCGAAGGCCTTGGCCAATACGCGCGGAGTCATGCCGGTACCGTTGTCGCGTACGCCGAGCATCACATAGTCACCGGGCACCAGTGTGTTGGGCTCAAGCGGTCGACGGTCCAGCGATTGCCGGCGGGAGAATGCCAGCAGCCGGTGAGTCAAGGCGGCAGCCCGATTGGCTGACGACACGGCCGCATCGGCAAAGCGGCCGATCTCATCGCTACGCCCATCGGCAATGTAGCGCTGCATCAGGTCCAGGCTGCCAATAATCCCGGTCAGCATGTTGTTGAARTCGTGGGCGATRCCGCCAGTGAGTTGGCCGACGGCTTCCATTTTTTGTGCATGGCGCAACGCATCTTCGGCGCGTTCGCGCTCGAACATTTCGTTTTGCAGGCGATGGTTGGCTTCAGCCAGTGCCTTGGTGCGTGTGTCGACCCGTTCTTCCAGCGTCTCGTTGAGGTTGCGCAAGGCTTCCTCGGTCTGTTTGCGCTCGGTTTCGTCGATCACGAAAATGTAGAACCCATTGACCGCACCGTCAGAACCAAAGCGTGGCAGGTACTTCATCAGTGCATAACGCGGTCGGCCGTCGCGGTGCGGCGAATAAGCCTCGAAACTGCAGGCTTTGCCCGCCAGCGCGGCGCTGATGTGCTCGACGCGGGTGGCATAGAGTTCGTCGCCGAGAATTTCTCGAATGGTTTTACCGTACAGCTCCTGCGGGGTCATGCCGTACCAGTCCAGGTACGCGCTGTTGTTCAGGCGAAAGCGTTGTTCATGATCGACATAGCCGATCAGCACCGGCATGGCGTTGATGATCAGTTGCAGCTCGGTCTGGCTTTGCCGTAACGCTTGTTCGGTGTGCTTGCGCTCGGTCAGGTCCAGAGCGGCACCGAGAAAACGCAGGGGGCGACCGTGGTGATCCTTGTAGCAGCGGCCTCGGGCAAAGACCCAGCGCACTTCGCCGCTGGCTTGCAGCAGCCGGTATTCCTCGGCGTATTCGCTGCCCTGGCTGATGCAGTGCTTGATGCTGCGGGCGACCATGCCCCGGTCTTCCGGGTGCACGCCGTTGAGGTATTCGGTGATGGGCAGTTGATTGGCCAGTGCCGGGTCAACACTGTGCAACTGGGCGAAGTGCGCATCGGCAATAAAGCGATCTTCGCTGATATCCCAGTCCCAGGTGCCTACCGCGTCGGTGGCGGCGAGGGCCAGTTGCAGGCGTTCTTCGGTTTCGTGCTGGGCCTTGAGGCTGGCCTCCGAGCGTTGTTTGAGCTCCAGGGCGATGCGTCGGCGCTCATTGGTTTCAATGGCAGTGACCAGGATCCCGGCGACCTGCCCGCGTTCGTCACGAATCGGGCTGTAGGTCAGGTCCAGCCAGACATCCGATTCGCCGCCATCGCGCTGCAGGCTGAAACGCTGCTCGCTGTAGGAACGCACTTGGCCTTGTAAGACAGCGCTATAAATGGGGTCGGTGAAGTCTTTAAGTTCTGGCCATGTCTGGTGCGTGGGTTGTCCGAAAGCCTGCGGATGCTTGTTGCCGGCCAACAGTGCAAAGCCGTCGTTGTAGATCTGCGACAGCTCCGGCCCCCATAACAACAGCATGGGCATGGGCGAGTGAATCACGATGTCCACGGCGGTGCGCAGGCTCTGCGGCCAGTGGCTGGCAGAGCCCAGCGGACTTTGTGCCCAGTCGAGTCGGGCAATCAAGGCCTGGGCGTCGCCGCCGGTAGGGGATCCGTTCATCAAGGGTTCCTGCATCATGTCCGTGCTACATATCGGTACTGGGGCATCTACTATGCTTCGAAGGAGTAGACGCTCGGACGCGTGAAAAGTGGCGTGCCTTGGCAATTTTCGTTCAATGGAAGGCTCAATGGATATTTTTTTGCCATGGACATTCACTCGCTGCTAAGAATGCTGGCCAGCCAGGACGGCTCCGATCTTTACCTGTCGACTGGCGCACCACCTACCGGGCGCTTCAAGGGTGCGCTCCGAACACTGGCCCCTGAAGTGTTCAAGCCCGGCGAGATTGCCCGGATTGCCGAGACCCTTATGGACGTCGAGCAGTGCGCAGAGTTCGACCGCGAGCTGGAAATGAACCTGGCGGTGTCTCTGGTCGGAGTCGGGCGCTTTCGCGTCAACGTCTTCAAGCAGCGTAATGACGTGTCGATCGTGGCGCGCAACATCAAACTCGATATCCCGCGCTTTGAAGACCTCAAACTGCCGGCCGTGCTGCTTGAGACGGTGATGCTCAAGCAGGGGCTGATGCTGTTCGTCGGCGCCACGGATTCGGGCAAGTCGACCTCGCTGGCAGCGTTGATCGATTACCGCAATCGCCACAGCAGCGGGCACATCATCACCATCGAAGACCCGGTGGAGTATATCCATCGCCATCAACAGTCGATCATCAACCAGCGTGAGGTGGGCGTCGATACGCGCAGCTTCCACGCCGCCTTGAAGAATACCCTTCGCCAGGCGCCGGATGTGGTGCTGATCGGCGAAATTCGCGACCGCGAAACCATGGAGCATGCATTGGCATTCGCCGACACCGGGCACCTGGTGCTCTCTACCTTGCACGCTCACAACGCCAATCAGGCACTGGACCGGATCATCAACTTTTTCCCGGAGGAGCGCCGTGGGCAGTTGCTCAATGATCTGGGTAACAACCTCAAGGCCTTCGTTTCCCAACGTCTGGTACGCACCCGCGATGGGCAGCGCCGGGCGGCGGTGGAGGTGATGCTGGGTACGCCAACCATTGGCGATCTGATACGGCGCAATGAGCTTCACCAGCTCAAGGAGATCATGGAAAAGTCGGCAGAGTCGGGAATGAAGACGTTTGATACGGCGTTGTTCGATTTGGTTGTCGAGGGTGCGATCGATGAAGAGGAGGCATTGAAATACGCCGATTCGGTRAATAACTTGCGCTTGCGTCTGAAGTTGCACGTGGACAGTGTGCCGAATGCCGCCCCCCCATCCACCAAAACCGGTGAATGGGGGCTGATGGACTGACCCATCCTGCGTAGGCGTTAGCTCTGCAATTCCGGTCGATCCCGAAATTGCTCCAGCGCTTCAGGGTTGGCCAGTGCATCGGTATTTTTCACCGGCTGGCCGTGCACGACATTTCTGACGGCCAGCTCGACCACCTTGCCGCTGATGGTTCGCGGTATATCCGTCACCGCCACGATCTTTGCCGGCACATGCCGAGGCGTGGTGTTGGCGCGGATGACCTGGCGAATCTCCTGCTCAAGTTTTTCGTCCAGCGTTACGCCGTCACGCAGGCGCACGAACAACACCACGCGCACGTCATCCTGCCATTGCTGGCCGATGGCGACCGAGTCCAGTACCTGATGGATTTTTTCCACCTGACGGTAGATTTCCGCGGTGCCGATGCGTACGCCGCCGGGGTTGAGTACTGCGTCAGAGCGCCCGTGGATCAGCCAGCTGCCATTGGGCCGTTGTTCGGCGTAGTCGCCCTGAGCCCAGACGCCCGGAAACTGGCTGAAATACGAGGCGCGGAGTTTTTCCTGCTGCGGGTCGTTCCACAGGCCGATCGGCATCGCCGGGAAGTGCCGGGTGCAGACCAACTCGCCTTTTTCACCGATCACCGGCTGACCCGCCTCATTCCAGACTTCAACCGCCATGCCCAGGCCCTTGCACTGCATCTCGCCACGGCGGACCGGCAGGACCGGATTGCCGGCAAGAAAGCAGGAGATGATGTCGGTACCGCCGGACATCGACGATAGGCACAGATCGCTTTTGATCTCGCGATAAACGTACTCGTAGCTTTGCGGCGACAGTGCCGAACCGGTCGAGAGCAGGGCTTTCAGGCTGCCCAGGTCGTGGCTTAGGCGCGGCTGGATTTCATTGCTTTCCAGTGTCGCGAGGTATTTGGGGCTGGTGCCGAAGACACTGATGGCTTCGCTGTCGATCAGGTCGATCAAGCGTTGCGGGCCGGGGTGGAAAGGCGAGCCGTCGTACAGCACCACGCTGCTGCCGACCGCCAATGCCGAGACCAGCCAGTTCCACATCATCCAGCCACAGGTGGTGTAGTAGAACAGTCGGTCGTCTGGCCCGAGGTCGACGTGCAAACCGTGTTCCTTGACGTGTTGCAGCAGTACACCGCCGACGCTGTGGATGATGCATTTCGGTACGCCGGTGGTGCCACTGGAGTAGAGAATGTACAGCGGATGCGCGAAGGGCACCGGGACGAACCCGGGCTCGCCGCCCGGACGATAAAAGCTGTCCCACAACGCGACGTTGGCTTGGGTTTTGTAATCGTCAACGCGGGCCTGTGGCCGGGCATAAGGCACGATAATCAGTTGCTGCAGCGATGGCAGGTGTTCGAGGATTTCGTTGACCTTGGTCGTCTGGTCGATCTCTTTGCCGGCGTAGCGATAACCGGCGCAGGTGATCAGCACTTTCGGTTCGATCTGGCCGAAGCGGTCGACCACCCCGTGCGTGCCGAAATCCGGTGACGAACACGACCAGATCGCGCCCAGGCTGGTGGTCGCGAGCATGCCTACCAGGGTCTGCCAGGTGTTCGGCATGCACGCTGCCACCCGGTCACCGAGGCCGACGCCAGCGGCTCTCAGGCTTTTTTGCAGACCGGCGACGTGTTCGGCCAGCTCACGGTAACTCAAGCTTTCGCGCTGGCCATTCTCGGCGATGGCAATTACGGCAGTTGCGTCATCGCGACGACGCAGCAGGTGTTCGGCGAAGTTCAGCGTGGCGCCGGGAAACCACTCGGCGCTGGGCATCTGCGGGCCTTCACGCAGCACGGTGCTCGGTGGCTGGTGAAACCTGATCTCGAAAAAATCGACGATGGCCTGCCAGAAATCTTCGCGCTGATCGATGCTCCATTGGTGCAGGGCGGGGTAGTCCGCGAGTGCCAGGTTGTACCGCTGATTGCTGAAGCGCCGGAAGGCATCCATGCGGGTCTTGCCGATGCGTTCGGCGCTGGGTTGCCAAAGAACTTCTGACATGATTGGCCTCTTTTTTCTTAATACCCGCTCACTGGCTCTTGTGGCGAGGGAGCTTGCTCCCGCTGGGCCGCGAAGCGAGCCCAAACTGGCTGGCGCGTTCTTCCAATGGCAACGCGCTCATCATTTTACGACAGCTGCGCCCGAACGTGGACCGGCCGACGCGAGCAAGCACCTTCGCCACAGCCGCTGACTAGCCTTTTTACTGTGCCAGCCACCCGCCATCAATATTCCACGCCGCGCCACGCACCTGGCTGCCAGCTTCACTGCACAGGAACAGCACCAGTTCACCCAGGTGTGACGGGGTCACGAATTCCAGCGACGGCTGCTTCTCGGCCAACAAATCATGTTGCGCCTGCTGTGGGTCAACCCCTGCTGCGGCGCGGTCATCGATCTGCTTTTGCACCAGCGGCGTCAGTACCCAGCCTGGGCAGATGRCGTTGCAGGTGACGTTGCTGGTGGCGGTTTCCAGGCCGACCACTTTGGTCAGGCCGATCACCCCATGCTTGGCGGCGACGTAGGCAGCCTTACCCACCGAGCCGACCTGGCCGTGTAC
>NZ_JBFTLU010000312.1:0-10145 GCF_056396605.1 Pseudomonas sp. 05T35 | reverse complement strand
CCACAGCACTCCATGGCAACTTCTTTTCCTGCCACTCTCTGTACCGGCGCCAGTAACGCCACTCCTTCTTAACCTCGCTAGTCAGCCAGGGAACATGCCCGGCCATGTCGACAAGAGAGGAGTCCTTGCCAACCCAGATACTGAATCGTCTGATGAGCTCGTCAGTGACGGCCTCGCGATCCAACCCCTCGGCCTTGTTCGGCATGATCTTAAGCACCATGTCGATTTTTTGCGAAATGAGTGCAGGGGTGATCGCCAACTTGCCCTGCTCGTCCACAATCATCTCTTGGACAAACTTGACCACACTCCATTTGTTGTCTTCGGACATTCGTCGCAGCTCCTTAAAAATTGTCGGGCAGGGCATCCACCAATGAAGGAAAAGCATGGAAAGGCTCCGTTGTCCGAAGCTGCTCCCTGGCAGAAGAAGCGGAATATCCTTTCTTCTCGATCATACTGCGGTACATGACCATCAAGACCTCATTGACCTCACTGGACGGGGTCTTCTCAAAGCCAGTGCAGGGCGTATCCCTGTTTTCCGCCGTATCAATCCATATCCTCTGAACAGGGACCGTTTCCTCGATGACCCGCAACATCGCTCTGATCTGCGGAAGCAGCCCTCCCGCATCATCCAGTACGTCCCGTATTGCGGGGTGGTCACTGTCTATCCGGTATCGTATTCCACTGGCTAGGCGCTCGACCTTCCAGGCTTCGGCAACCTGTTTATTTCCAAGCAAAGTGGGCCTGCCTCTGTGAGCAAAGGCTCGGCGCGCACGTCCACGCGTAGCCTCGGCAAGACGGGTCAACCAGTCTCGAAGATAGACAGGGGGTCTGGCTGTGGACTTGCGGATATCGATCTTCCAGTCGGCATCGGCAGAGTTGGGTATGTCCAGACGAATTCTTGCCAATCGGTGAGCTTCGTCCTTTGTCCAGGACCTGCCGGTTCCCAGACCTAGCCAACTGCCTGCAACGAGAAGGCGCTCGTTGCGGTAAACATAAAATCCCTGCTGGGCCGTCCAGCCTTCAGGGCCACCCAGCACTTCAAAATCCTCGCCAGAGAGCATGTCCTTGTGCGGCAAAACATGGCATTCCGCTTCAATACCCTTGAGTGTCGGGTGCTTGAATACGGGAGGGTTGTAGGGTTTTCCCGGATGGTCCGTCATGAAGGGATCCCAGGGTTTTACCGGCTGTCCGTTGAGCAGAATTCTGAGACGTGGTCGGGTTCCTTCCAGATATCTGTGGAACACCATTCCAAGATGCTGCTCGACCTTGTCGGCTAGGTTCAGAAAGTCCTGAACAGTGCTTCCCGGAGTAATGATCCGATCCAGCTCCTCCCACAGGACCAGAGTCCCACGACCGGCTTCGGAAAGCTGCTCCGCATACCCTTCGGAGCCGGGATGGGGCCCCTCCAGCAGATGCCAGCCGCCATCGGAGCTGTTTGCAAGATAGTCAAGGTCCCAGCGCAGAGCCTGCATGCCATCCACGCCAATAGTCGCCACGGTAAGTCTGCGGCACTGCGAAAAAGACGCCGTCTTGAGGCCCAGTCCAAAGCGACCAAGATCGGACGCTGCTCTCTCTTCCAGAGGGTTGCGCTCACCCAGCCTCATGGCCAGATCAAGTCCGGCTGCCGACATTCCGGTGCCGTTGTCCAGACAGGTAATTCGACTCTCTGTCTGAGCCCAGACGAACTCGATTCTGACTTCCGAAGCTCCTGCTGCAACGCTGTTGTCAATGATGTCAGACAGTGCTGTCTGAGTGTTGTAGCCCAGCCCTCGCAAAGCCTCGACCATTGCACTGGCCTTGGGCGGGGCACTTCGACTCTTGAATGTGGGTGACAAAATAACGCTCCCCTGTCGTGCCTGCGGTGGTGGGTTAGACTCTACTTCGCGTTTTTTCCGTTTCTAACGATCCGGGCAACAACATCTGCAATCTGCCGAGCCAAAAGCGGCGGAACCGCATTACCCACTTGATGGAACTGTTGCGTTCTATTGCCCAAGAAAAAGTAGTTGTCGGGGAAAGTCTGCAGTCTTGCAGCCTCGCGAACAGTCAGACTTCGGCACTGCCTAGGGTCGTAATGAATAAAATAGTGACCGTCCTTAGCAATGTGGCTGGTTATTGTCGTGGAAGGAATACCTGCTCTCTGGACACGAAAACGGTCACTGAACTTTCCGCTTGTCCAGTTCTTGTGATCCGGCGCCAGACCGGGAAGGTTGAAGTTCTGGTGCCCCTTGGGCGAGTCCCTGTAAGTCTCGGCAAAAGCGGCAGCGTAAACATACCTGCGCAGATCGGAGCTCATGTGCCCCCTAGCCTCGTGATTGAGCCAGTACTTCAGTCTCGGGTCATGCAGCCAGCTATCGAGAGGGGTTCCCGTCACTCCATTACAAGCGTTTTTTTTAAGTACCCGCAGCCCGCCCGAGTTCATGTCGCGGCTGTCATAACTGCTGGCAAGAATGCCAAGCTTGGTTGCCAACGCAAGTCTTTCAGGTGTCTCACTTACTAGCTGAAGGCACTCATGATTCAGTTCCTTCAAGTGCTGACGCACTATGTCCGCCCACGCATCGGGAGAGTCTTTCTGCTTGGTAAGGGTGCTGCGCAATGGCGGCAGACAACCAATTATCTGATCTATTGTCGGCCCCGAGACGGAGGACAGCTTGTGATCGCCAAGTGCATCTAGATACTCCTCGGAAACACCGAGAAGTATCACTCGATGCCTGGCCTGGGGAACGCCGTATTCCTCTGCCCGAATGATGTAGTTGCTTGGTTCGATGCTGTCCTGATCTGCTCCACTTTCGTAGATGTCATCGGCGACGAGAGAACAGATTCTGTACTTCGGACCATTATCGCTTTCTCCAAACGCCGCGTCCGGGTCTGCAAGATCACGCAAAATCTGGGGAAACATCTGCTCGCCAGCGACCTGTGATGAAAGAATGCCTTTCACGTTTTCCATCACGAAAACTGCAGGTCTCTTTTTCTGAATGATTCTCAGGTACTCACGATAGAGAAAATGTCTATGATCATTTTCCGCACGATAATCCACCTTCCCGCGATTTCTGGCTCGACCTACGATTGAATAGGCTTGGCATGGAGGTCCCCCAATGAGAACCCATGGCCTAGTCTCATCGAGACGGCTTGCCAGCATTTTGTCGAGTCTGGTGTTGCCCGCTTCGGTACCCAATTCCAGCAACTGTGCTTCGTTGTCGGCATGTCTCCACGCCTCAAAACTTTTGGCCGTATGGGGTTCAGGTACGTCTGCCGTTTCACAAAAATTGTAATAATCCTCGAGGGATTCGGGTTGTTCACTCTTTAGCAGACGATAGAAGGCCCTGAGCCGGAGAGTGGAACGCGCGGAAACCTCCATTTCGGCCGATACCTTGATCTCGAAGGTGTCACCGTTAATGTCCGAATGAGAGGAAAACCCCTCCCCTAGACCTCCGGGGCCAGCAAAGAGATCCACAACCTGAATGGGATAGCTACRACTCATGAAACCACGCTATTTTGAGAAAGTACGAAATGGATGTAGTTGACCGCGCCACGAGATCCCGAATGATGTCCGGCATCAGAGGAAAGGACACCAGACCGGAGCTCGCTGTCAGGCGCTTTCTGCATGCACATGGTTACCGCTTCCGACTTCATCGCAGGGACCTGCCGGGAAAACCGGACATTGTACTGCCTCGACTGAAAGTCTGCATTTTTGTGCACGGTTGTTTTTGGCATARCCATACCGGCTGCAAGTACGCAGTATTGCCCAAGACACGCGTCGATTTCTGGACAGAAAAACTGAAATCCAATGTGGATCGAGATCGCAAGGTAATGAAGGAGCTGGGCAGCAACGGATGGCGCGTTTTTACAGTGTGGGAATGTGAGCTGAAAAATCCCGAGGCGGCATTGCCCGCACTGCTTGAACGCCTAAAGACTCTTGAGTAGCCGCACTCGACGGCAACGGGCATTAACCCCCTCACAAGGCGTCATCCAGAACGAGCAATACGCCTGAAACCCACGAATGGCACACCCATCCACCTGATTGGGTTTTCTTCAGATAGTGGTTCAGAGACCCCGATAGAATTTTATTGATATCCGTCACGTGATACCCCAACACGAGTTCCGCGTGAGCAGCTCGATCTCCCGGATTGTCTGCAAAGTATCTCAGTAGATCTAGGGCTACCGTGCCGAGCTTGGCGGTGCGCTCTACAAGGACCCTCTCTTCAGGCGATCTTGTACTTGCAGGCGGAGGAAGGATTGACTCTTCATTCCAGAGAGTGCCGTCAAAAGGCCCGACTAAACTTGGAATCACTGCACCTTTTTCCAGAGAGCGGTAGGTACCGATAGCCCCCTGAATTTGGCCCGCAACGGCCCTCAGGTCCTTATCGTCTATTTCGGGAATCCCTATCTCATCTGTTGCCGTCCAGTCCCAATCCAAATCCAAATCCAAATCCAAATCCTGCAGACTTTCACCTTCGGCAATTGACTCAACCTCTATATCTGTCTCAGAGGTACCAAACGTAGGGACTGCATTCGCTGGACAAGCAGCAGCGCTTGATATTTCGCTGCAAAGTAATTGGGTCTGCAGCTGCCTGCTTAGACTTATCGAATCGTATTTCTCGCACAGGAAGTCGACTAGCAGCTCGCGTCCGTCCTGTTCTAGCCCCATGAATGCAAGGGAAGAAAGTGCGCGCACAACTCCATCAGGCAGGTTACCTTTGAAAAGCACGCGAAGAAGCTCGGAGCACTCCTCTCTTCGCGCTGGAAGTGACTCTGGCACCAGACGTGCGACAAGCACTCCCCACTCAGCTCTATCGGGGCGTTGACCGGGCGAGGTGTCACACTCGTTTTCGACGTGAATGCAGCCGTCCTCTACTGGCCACAGCTGCTCTCTGTAGATGACGGCAGCTTGCCGTCCATCCATCTTGAGAGGGCCTGTAATGCGGTCAATTTCCTGCCCGCAAGACATCACCCTTACCGTCACTTTCATATCCCTATCGCCTAGTCGGTAAGTTAGCAACACCCGACATCCGAATGCTGGCCGCATGCCGCATAATGCCTAGAAAAGATGCTATTTCCAAGAAGAGTTAATTCCGGGCGTGTCAGGAAAAGCGGTCATGCGCATGAACATGAGGTAGGTAGCCTTGCGTGTGAGTTCAGCGAAAAAATATACGGCGTTGCTTGCTCATCTGGCACCTCAATTTGGCAGGTACTCTCGCCTTAAATGGGTGTCCGGCTCCAGATCGACAGCGCGCACCTTTTAAAATCCCGGACTCGATTCCACTTAAGGCCGCGCTAGGCAAAACGAAGCAGCACCCCATAGTGACGGAGCAGGATGACATGACACTCAAAAAACAAGCCAAGCCTACTGAAGCACTTCTGACGTTCGAGGTTTTTTATAACGGCGAGCTGTTTAAAACTGTCGAGTTCTCCAGCCTCCGCAAGTGCAACAACTGGCGCGAAAAAAGCCTAGAAACGCCATTCCTTTATGTGGTCAAAACGCCTAACTGTAATCGTGAGAGCTGCATCGAGCTATCCAAGCGTTACTTCTTAACCAAACACCGCGTGTACCCGGATCTATTTGAGCGCCCTGAGTGGGACGTCGTGACCGAGGCAGAACTGCAACAGCTTGCAGAAACCCGCATTGTGCGGGAAACCCGCGAGCGCACTGGGGTACCGCTTTCTGTCCAAGTCGGCGGTGGTAAATACGACGTCACCATCGTTCACTTTGACAAGCCAATGCGTGACCGCGTTGAGATCGTCAAGGGAGACCTAAGCCGCGAAGAAGCTTACGAATTCATTCGCAGCTACGGCACCGATACCGTCACCAAAGAAGTGACACCAGCAGAAGAGGAAATGAAGTCAATGACAACGATGAATCAAGCCGATCGCCAGCATCTGATCCTGACAACCTTGCTGAACACCATCAAGCCAGAAAAAACTGGCTGGAGAGAAATCATCAAGGCCATTGAAGCGCTGCACCTGATCAAGTCAGACGGCTGGATGGAAGTGCGTGACGTGCTTCAATACGCCTTGGATCAAGGCCGCATCGCTCGCCCTAAGTTTGATCCGCATGCGGATGACGAGTATTACTTTGCAGTTACCCCGACTACCCCCGCCACCCCGAAAGCTGAGGAATAAGCACCGGTTGACGTGCTCGTAGATAGAAGAACCAGTGAGGAATTTTGGTATGTATTGCATGGGGCAGCTCATCGACAACCTTGAAAACATGACGTCTAAGGGCGGGGCCTGGCGCTAGAGCATTGCACGGCTGTTCCATATGAATCCGTAGGCGCATAACAGCCAGCGGCACAATGCCCCCCCCCCCTACATTGAGATTGAGGTTTTCCGGTAAATACCACTCACCCGGTTATACGGGATACGGGATACGGGATACGGGACAGACGACATGTACCCTCGAAAGCCAGACGCCTCACTGCACGACCCGTCCCCGGCTTATCTGCGTGGACTTCTGGAGACGGCAGGCATCACTCAAGAAGCAGCAGCGACTGCACTCGGCATCACTGACCGGGTTATGCGCTACTACTTGAGCAGCCAAGAGTCGGCCAGCTACCGACCAGCGCCCTATGCAATCCAGTACGCGCTAGAACAACTGGCTGCGTACGGTGCGAAGAAGCGGAGCGTTAAACGCGTCTGATTCTTAAGTGGGTCGCCGGGGACCGCATACCCGCACCTGAACAGCCTGGCCTTGACCCAAAGCATTCTTGGCCGGATCGAGCGTACACCGTTCATCTTGGACTGGCTCCGAAGCGTCGAGCTGCACCGCCGTGTACATGCGACTGAACAAGTGCGAGGCCCGAACTTCTTTGCATAAATAACAAGTTTTTTATTTTCAATTACTTATATCGATAAAAGGCTAAACACAAGCCGAATTCTATCTGCCAGTGCGTTCATCGATTGAGCAGTGCTCAGGTAACCTGTTTCGGTATCATTCATGCAGACCAGCCCCAAGGGGCTATGTTCAAGCCCAACCTCCTGGTACGCGACCCAAAACACCTCTTGGTGTTCATCGTCGCAGCAGTCCGCATACGCCTCGTTTATCTGCGGCACGCAGTCAAATAGCCTGGACAGCGATGTCGACTTGACCTGCTCATCACCCAGAGCATCCAGAGCGACGAGGTAGGCCGGCTCGTCCGTGCAAGCGACAGCCTCAACCATCCGGTTGATTAGGATTGAAGCGTTTGAATGGGAGAGATCGATGCGTGAATCACTGATGGGAAAATTCATTATCACTCCTACTAAATAATTGATGGATTGAGAATGGAATTAGCGAAATAGCTCATGCCCACGAGCATGGCCGTAGCTATACAACGCCATTGCTCACGCATGACCAGAATGTGCCGTATGCAAACACAGGGCGAGGCTGGAGGCGTGAGGTTGGCGTTCGGTAGTCAGGAGGAATCATCGCCCGATGACGAGCCGATCTGGATCGGTATCAACGATGACGTCGCTGCGGGAAAAGGTGTTTAGGCTGTGGCGGTGACGCCGTCACTCAGCCTCTGCTGCAACCGAATGCCCGGCATCGACTGCCGAACTCCTTGGTCGCGGCCTTGCAGATATAGCTCACTCGGTGGAAGTACCGATCCATCTGCGCTGGATCGTCCTGAGAGAGGTTAAATGTGGCGTTTGCCGGGATATGCACCAAGCCCTCGGCATCGTCGACGCATATTTTCAGCGCGCTGGCCCAAGCGGCCTGGATGCGGCTGTACAGGTTCTCCCTCTCAGATTGAAAGCGTCCCACCGTGTGGAACGCATCCCTGTTGAGCAGCAGGACGAAGTGAAAGTGCGGGCGCCCCTTTTGCCCTACCTCTCTCACCCAGCACCAGCGAACACTTGTCTGATGCGCAGAGCCATTCACACGCTTGGCACGCTCACGTGCAATTCCAATCTTTATGGACAAGGAAGCGACAAACCTGGAGATCACGGCGTTGCTGGATGCTGGTGGCAAATAGTCATCTGGGAAGCGCAGATCGAAACGTACCGCAAACACCCGACGGTGGGCGCTCAGTGCCAACTGAGTCGTTTCTAAAAGACTTTGCAGGTATTCGGTAATGAAGGGAGCGTGGGACGCCATCACAGGTAGACCGTGAAAGGTGTCATCGTAATGCAGGTGAAGATTGCTGTTGCCAGAATGACGCTTGGATTGATGAGCCATGGAAGGTGATCCGCTGAGTGAATTCATAAACTCAGCTGGCTGGGTATCTATTTACGGTTTTGAGCTGACAATCGGATCAGCGCTTGGCGCTGAATCCTGTTACTGGTTGCAATGGGGATGGGTGACTGAGCTCATGGCACTTACCCCATGGTGGGTAAGCCTGATAAGTCCTCTATGAATGACCCTATAAATATGACCCTATAAATAATACTAATACCGAGACACAGCTCCCCACGCCTGCAAGGGCGCGGGGAGCTGCAATGCCAGGGAACGCGGGAAGAATGCGACGATTTCAATGATTCAGATGCTCTGGAACTAAACCACTTTTGAGACTCATCCGATCAGCACAAACGCCGACCGAATGACAGGGCGCCAGCTCAACCCATGGACGCGGATCATGCAGCCTTTAGCTGCGACACCGCAGCGAGGGAGTCGTGCCTATCACGCGCCTCGATCCTAGTCATGACCCAGGCCATAACTTCACTTTCAACCCAGGCCACGGCTCTTTCCCCCAGCGACACTGACTTGGGAAAAGCTCCGTCTTCGATGTATTTGTAGATGGTGGACCGACCTAAACCAGTGACGTGTTTGACTTCCTTCAGGCGAATTAACCTCATGAACAGGCTCCTCTGTATTMCGTTCAGAGGATTGGGAGGTCCTGTAATAAACTACGCGCCCCGTCAAGCGCAGGGTGACCGCTCCAGGGGCTCTCGGGTGGCTTGAATCAGCACCGGCATCGCCTGCCGCAAACTGGCGTCTCTTAGCGGAAGGGCTTCAATGGCCAGTGGTTGAGCCAACACATCCATTCCTGTATTGGTCAGTTTCACTGACTCCTTAGCAGCCAAGATGTGCGACGGTAGCTGGACGAGCCGCACATAGCCCGGCGCCCATTTATGCCCTTCGCCTCAACCACTAACCCAAGACTACAGACACCAACCATGATCAGTCGCTCGCGGCAGTAGGCAAGATATCCATCCCCGCGCCTCAACAAAGTGGCGAACATGGGCATCAGCGCTTGCATAGTCCGTCAATCTCACCAGCACTCGTAAGTGTGCCCCAAGAGCATGGCAAAGCATTACTGGCGTCCTCTTCACACTCTCGAAAAATCCCCCAACCTAAAAGCCGAAGCGATTCACATCGTGAATATTAGCTACGTACCGTTAAATCACGACCAATATCGGCTACAGAGCCTTTATTCACGGGCCACAGCAGACAAATAAAAACCTAGAATATTCCTAGAATAGTAATAAAATCTACATTGAATTCTCGTAGAGGCTCTATATTCCTTGCCTAGAGTCGGGTTAGGATCACCGCTTAAAATAGCCAGAGAATTTCAGATAATGAGCTTTAATAGGTTTTATCTATGACAAATAATGATGGTTTTGTCACAAAGAATCTCCAGGAGGATGAACTGGCCCGACTGCTCAAGGAGCCTCGACCGAGCACTCGTCACGACATCTGGCTATGGCTCTACCTTTACGATTTCGAAAGGGCAAAACTAAACCCAGACACTTGCAACGGCGCCGCCATGAGGGACGACATCGCCCACTTTCTGAAGCGCAATACCGATTTACTTGATGAAATAAACCGGCAGAAAGACCGATTTATGGTCAAAGATGACTACCTCAAGTGGATTGACGGAGGTGAAAGACAGTATCGGTGGCTGCTCAACAGGATTGAGGGCATCACTGCCTCGGGACTACCTAGAGGGCTGGTACACCTCACCGGCAAAAAACGCCTCATCGCCATGCTCGATCACTGGGATGTCGCTATTACAAAGAAAGTCGAAGAGATTGAACGCCTTCGCAGGGACTGGCTTCAGCGCAAAGCAAGGGATAGTGATTTCAGTGTATTTGAAGACAAAAAAGACGGCGCCAGCCGCTGTAAATGTGCCTGGGAATGGCTAGAGAAGAACTACAAAAACCTCCCTGAAAAACAGCTCCCCATCAGCAATTACACAGAGCTGCTCATATTCTTCGATCAAGAGAATCTT
>NZ_JBFTLU010000311.1:0-11747 GCF_056396605.1 Pseudomonas sp. 05T35 | reverse complement strand
AGCAAGGAGCGAGCTTCGTGCGAATAGCCACTGTCGAGCCGGTGGACATCAGCGATGGCAGTTGAGGTTTCAGGCATGACGGTCTATCTCCCCCGTTGAAATACACTGCAGGACTGCCACGTAGCAGCTGCCGAGCCTGCGAGGCTGCGTTCGAGGACGAAGTCCTCGCAGATCCTGGATCGACGTTTTACCTGGACAAACGCGCTGCCTGATTCAACGACTGCTTCGCAGCCGAACGCAGGCTCGGCAGCTGCTACAAGTGTTAATACGAACCCGGTGCAACGGTGATCGTTCCCACATTAAAGGACATTAGCAGTGCATCTGCCCTACTGCCACGCTGGCTCCCTTCCTACATGTCAGCTAGCATCGCACTTTTGCCAGGACTGCCGACCATGAAGATCGTCTCGTTCAACATCAATGGCCTGCGCGCCCGCCCCCATCAACTGGCGGCACTGATCGAGAAGCACCAGCCGGACGTCATCGGCTTGCAGGAAACCAAGGTCGATGACGTCCAGTTCCCGCTCGCCGAGCTTGAGGCGCTGGGTTATCACGTGAGCTTCCACGGCCAGAAAGGTCATTACGGCGTCGCCCTTATGTCGCGCCAGGCACCGCTCGCGTTGCACAAAGGCTTTGCCAGCGATGAAGAAGACGCCCAGCGCCGCTTCATCTGGGGCACGTTCGCYGATGCCAACGGCGTACCGGTGACGATCATGAACGGCTATTTCCCACAGGGTGAAAGCCGCGACCACCCGACCAAGTTCCCGGCCAAGGAGCGCTTCTACAACGACTTGCAGACGCTGCTCGAAACCCAGTTCAGCAATGACCAGCCGCTGGTGGTGATGGGTGATGTGAACATTTCCCCGGAAGACTGCGACATCGGCATCGGCCCGGACAACATGAAGCGCTGGCTGAAAACCGGCAAATGCAGCTTCTTGCCGGAAGAGCGCGAGTGGATGGCCCGTTTGAAGAACTGGGGCCTGGTGGACAGCTTCCGCCACCTGAACCCGGACGTGACAGATCGCTTCAGCTGGTTCGACTACCGCAGCCGCGGCTTTGAAGACGAGCCCAAGCGCGGCCTGCGCATCGACTTGATCCTCGCCTCCCAAGGGCTGCTGCCACGGGTCAAGGCCGCCGGTGTCGACTACGAACTGCGCGGCATGGAAAAACCTTCGGACCATGCGCCGATCTGGCTTGAGCTGAGCTGATTTCCAGAGATCAACACAAACTAATGTGGGAGCGAGCCTGCTCGCGATAGCAATCTGTCAGTCACTTTAAATGTGACAGGCATTGCCTCATCGCGAGCAGACGAACGTCGCCCGGCTCTTCCCACAGTTAACATCGTCATATTTCAGCAACCTTTCTGTCTTATTCTCCCGACACTTCCTGTGACCTTAAAAGGTGTCGGCTCGATGCTGCGCGTCCTGTTACCGCTGCTGCTCTGCGGTTTGCTTCCTCTCTCTGCCACCGCCGCTGCGCTGCCGATACCCGAGCGTGGGCCTGCCCTGCGCATTCAAGGCTCCAACACCATCGGTGCGGACCTGGGCCCGGCGCTGGTCAAAGGGTTGTTGCTGGAACAAGGGCTGCTGAAGGTCCATAGCGAAGTCTCGGACAGAGATAACGAGCAGCAGATTGTCGGCCAGACGGCCCAAGGTCGGCGGGTGGTCGTGGACATCGCCGCCCACGGCTCGAGCACCGGGTTCGCCGCACTGAAAAACGCCAGCTCCGATCTTGCAGCGTCTTCGCGTCCGATCAAGGACCGCGAACTGGTCGACCTCGAAACCCTCGGCGACCTGAAAAGCCCGAACGCCGAGCAAGTCATCGCCATCGACGGCCTGGCAATCATCCTGCATCCGAAAAACCCACTGACCCAGCTGAACACCGAACAACTGGCGCGGATTTTCAGCGGTGAAGTGAAAACCTGGGAAGAACTCGGCGGCACCGGTGGCCCTGTAAACCTCTACGCCCGGGATGACCATTCGGGCACCTATGACACCTTCAAGGAACTGGGCCATGAACGTCGCGCCGAACCCGCAGATGCCCGACGGCTACCGGGCAATCATCGAACACGCAAAACGACTCAGCGTGAATTTTCGCTTCGAAGAAGGCAGCGCCAGCCTGGACAACAAGGCCCGGCAGGACCTGTCGCGGGTGCTCGATTATTTAAAGCAGCACGACAAGCTGAACAAACAGGTGACACTGGTTGGCTTCGGCGATGCCAAGACCGATTCGCAGCGGGCCGCCCTGCTATCGAGGCTACGTGCCATGGCCGTGCGCCGCGAGTTGGTGAAAAGTGGTGTGGTGTTTCGCGAGATTCGTGGCTTCGGAGCCGAAATGCCGGTGGCGGCCAACAGTGCCGATGAAGGACGGATCAAGAATCGCCGGGTGGAAGTCTGGGTCTACTGACAGCCGCGCTCACTCTGGCGATTCAGGCTTGCGCAATAAATAGGTGTCCATGATCCAGCCGTTGGCCAACCGTGCAGCTTTCCTGACCCGCGTTATCTCTTGCGCAACGTCTTTGAGCTTGCCGGAAATGAGAATTTCATCCGGCGTGCCAAGGTAGGCGCCCCAGTAAATCTGCTGCTCCTGATCGGCCACCTGCCGGTAGGAATCTTCTGCATCGAGCATCACCACCAGGCTGTCAGCCTCGCTGACCTGGCCCGCAGCCAGTCGGCGGCCGGTGGTGATTTCAACCGAGCGCCCAATCCGGTTCAACGGCACCTTGTGCCGCGCCGCCAAGGCCTGGACGCTGCTGATGCCGGGAATCACCTCAAAGTTGAAGGTACAACGACCGGAATCGAGGATCGCCTGCAAGATCCGCAGGGTGCTGTCATACAACGCCGGATCGCCCCACACCAGAAACGCCGCACACTCGTCGTCCGTCATCTCTTCGTTGATCAAGCGCTCGAAGATCTGTTGCTTGTCGCGGTTCAGATCGACAACGCTGGCGTTGTAGTCCACATCGCCACGCACCCGCTCGGGGCTGTGGGCCTCGACGAAGCGATAAGCCGGATCGGTGATATAGCGCTCGCAGATTTCCCGCCGCAGGTCGATCAGCGTGTCCTTGCTCTGCCCCTTGTCCATCAGAAAGAACACATCGACCCGGTTCAGCGCATTGACCGCCTGCATCGTGATGTATTCGGGATTGCCGGCACCGATGCCAATGACCAGTAGCTGCTTCATGAATGCTTCACCTTGCTGTGCGTCATTGAGTCCAACGGCTTATCCGTGGAAAACGCGCCAGTTTCCTACACGAATTAAAGCACTAGCGTACAACATCAAGCGAAACCCACGCAGGCCTTGTCGGACAAGACTTTCGCCCCACTTCAGTGCTTTTCAGGCACATGGAAAAATTCACTAGACATGTAGCATAAATTACATAAATACTGATTTAACGGATTATGAAATAAAAGCAACACACCCCTCTAGCAGGAGCTCGGATGCCCTCACTCAGAGACCGGATCACCGATCCCGGCCTGGACCTCACACCGTCGGAACGCAAAGTCATACGTGCATTGCTGGACCAGTACCCGCGTAACGGGCTGGGCCCGATGTCGCGCCTGGCCGAGCATGCCGGCGTCAGCGATCCGACCATCGTGCGCCTGGTGAAAAAGCTCGGCTTCGGTGGCTATGCCGATTTCCAGGACGCGCTCCTCAGCGACATGGATCATCGACTGCGCTCGCCCAGCGCGCTGTTGCAACCGCGTTCGCACCTCAAGCAAGACGATGCCTGGACCCATTATCTGGCGGACAGTCACCGTGCCCTGCTCGACACCCAGGCCCTGACCCAACCCGAAGATGTGCGCATTCTGGTGGAGTGGCTGCTGGATACACGGCATCAGGTGCATTGCTTCGGCGGACGCTTCAGCAGTTTCCTCGCCCACTACCTGCTTAATCATTTGCGCTTGTTGCGTGCGGGCTGCTTTGCCCTGGAAGACAACGCGCAACTGCCTGATCGGCTGTTCGATGTGCAACGCCAGGATGTGGTGTTGCTGTTCGACTATCGACGCTATCAATCCCAGGCACTGCGCGTCGCCAGCGCGGCCAGGAACCGGCATGCGCGCGTCGTGCTGTTCACCGATATCTACGCCTCGCCGCTGCGCGAGATGGCCGATCTGGTGATCACTGCGCCCGTAGAGTCGGCGTCGGCCTTCGACACCCTGGTGCCGGCGCTGGCCCAGGTCGAAGCCTTGATTGCCTGCCTGACGCTGCGTTGCCCCGATCTTGCCGAGCGGCTCGAAGGCATCGATGCACTACGAAGCGATTTCACCACTCACCTGCTGGAGGAAAAATAAGGATGTTTATGCTCCCCCATCACTCGCCCCGCGACCTGCCGTTTGTCACCGACCACACCGCGCTGCTGTTGGTGGACATGCAACGCGCCTGGCTTGAGCCGCAGTTCGACCCGCATCTGCAAGGGCCTGACGCCAGGTATTTCCTCGAGCGCACCCGCCAGCAGGTGATTCCCAACCAGCTCAGGCTGTTGGCCGCCGTGCGCACGGCTCGGCAGAACGTTCTGCACACGCTCATCGAAAGCCTCACCGCCGACGGTCGCGACCGCTCGCTGGACCACAAGCTGTCGGACATGCACCTGCCAAAAGGCAGCCCGCACGCCGCCATCATTGAAGAGCTGACACCGGTCGAAAACGAAATCGTCTTGCCCAAGACCTCCTCCGGGGTCTTCAACTCGACCAACATCGACTACGTGTTGCGCAATCTGCAAACCCGCCACCTGATCATCGCCGGCATCGTCACCGACCAGTGTGTCGACATGGCGGTGCGCGATGCGGCTGATCGCGGCTATCTGGTAACACTGGTAGAAGACGCCTGCGCGACCTACACCGAGCAACGCCATCTGGCGTGCCTGAATGCGATCGAGGGCTATTGCTGGATCACCGACACCCAAACCGTGGTCGACCGTTTGCAGGCGTTGCAGGCATGAGCCGCGCTAACAGCAGTGAGCCCCTGACGCCTGTGGCAATGACCACCATCGTCACCACGGACCTGATCGGCGTGACCCGCGGCCGGTCGTTTCCGACCGATGAACTCGAACACTACAAGACCGCCGGTTGCKGTTGGGTCCCGGCCAATAGCGCGCTGACCCCGCAAGACATCATCGCCTCCAGCAACCCATGGGGCGCCTACGGCGACTTGCGGCTGATCCCCGACCTGGCCAGTCGCGTGACGGTCGGCAACGGTCCCGATGCCAGCGCGCCGGCCCTGGATTTCATCCATGGCGACATTTGCGAAACCGATGGCCGCCCATGGGCTGCCTGCCCGCRGACGCTGCTGCGCAACGAAGTACAGCGTTACCACGATGAACTGGGGCTGCAGATCACGTCGGCCTTCGAGCACGAATTCAACCTCACCACCGGCAGCGCCCAGGCCGAGCATCTGGCGTTTTCGCTGGAAGCCCAGCGTCAGGGCGCGGCGTTCGGCGGCTGGCTGCTCAGCGCCCTGCGCGCAGGTGGGGTCGAGCCGGAAATGTTCCTGCCCGAATATGGCAAACACCAATACGAAATCACCTGCCGGCCGACCCTGGGTGTCGCGGCGGCCGACCGCGCGGTCAACGTGCGCGAGATCACCCGTGAGATCGCCCGGCAAATGGGCCTGAACCTGAGCTTTGCACCCAAGACCTCGGAACACGCGGTGTGCAATGGCGTGCACCTGCACCTGAGCCTGCACGACCTGTCCGGCGATCCGGTGTTGTATGACGCCGGGACTGCGAATGGCCTGTCGACCCTCGGCCAGCACTGGTCCGCAGGCGTGTTGCACTACTTGCCGGCCCTCTGCGCATTGACTGCGCCGACACCGATTTCCTATGAGCGCCTGCAACCGCATCACTGGAGCGCATCGTACGCGTGCCTGGGCCAACGCAACCGCGAAGCCTCGCTGCGGATCTGCCCGACCGTGAGCCTGGGCGGCAAATCCGAGGCCGCGCAATACAACCTCGAATTCCGCGCCATGGACGCCACGGCCTCGCCTCATCTGGCGATGGCCGCCGTGCTGATTGCCGGCCGACTGGGCATCGAACAACGCCTGGCGTTGAACGCGATCACCGATGAAGTCCCGGATTCGCTGAACGAAGAACAACGCCAGCGCCGCGGCATCGTCGCCCTGCCCGCGTCACTCGCGCAGGCCCTGAGCCACTTGCGGGGCAGCGAAGCCTTGCTTGAAGCCTTGCCAAGCGCCTTGCTCGACACTTACTTCGCCGTCAAAACCGAGGAACTCGCCTTGACCCAACACCTGTCGCCCACCCAACTCTGTGAGCACTATGCACGTCTCTACTGAGTCCGCCGAGTTCTTACCCGGTGCCGGGCAATCAGAACCTCGACGAAACGACCCGCGACTACCGCCGCGAGTGCCTGTTCAGGCCGTTTCACACACGCCTTGGCGAACTGATCGATGCCCGCGTGGCCGAGGGCCTCACCGTGCGGGTGGTGGGTATTCACAGCTTCACGCCGATCTACTTCGGCCAGCCTCGAGCGCTGGAAGCCGGCGTGCTGTATGGGYAGGCCGAGGAGTATGCGAACCGGCTGATCGACGGGTTGGCCAGGCATCCATTGCGGGTCGCCGGCAACCAGCCCTACAAAATCAATCCGGCCGCCGACATGACGGTGCCGGTTCACGGCGACGCCCGTGGCATCGACTCGGTGCTGATCGAGGTGCGCAACGACCTGTTGCGCAATCGGCTGGCGGTCCAGACCTGGAGCGATTATCTGGCACCACTGCTGTAGAGCCACGGCCTCAAGCGAACCGTTTCAAGCTGAAAAAACATGGATGGTTGTACCGGTAAAACAACGATAACAAACGCTGTAGCGTGTTTTTACCTGCCTGTTTCAAACACATTGCCATAGTGGCTTACAAGGAGAACGGCTTCATGGAAATAGAAGAATTCGGCTACAAGCAAGAGTTGAAACGCAGCCTGTCGCTGACCGATCTGGTGGTTTACGGGATGATTTTCATGATCCCCATCGCCCCGTTCGGCGTATACGGCTACGTCAACCAGGAGGCGCCCGGCATGGTGCCGCTGGCCTACATCATCGGCATGGTGGCGATGCTGTTCACCGCCTTGAGTTACGGCAGCATGGCGCGGGCCTTCCCGATCGCCGGCTCGGTCTACTCCTATGCTCAACGCGGGCTGCACCCGCATGTCGGCTTTATCGCCGGCTGGCTGATGCTGCTCGACTACCTGCTGATCCCGCCGCTGCTCTACGTGTATGCGGCGATGGCATTGAATCACCTGTACCCGGACATTCCCAAGGTCGGTTTCATCCTCGCCTTCCTGGTCAGTGCGACCTTCGTCAACCTGCGGGGAATCACCTTTACCGCACGGATGAACATCATCTTTCTGCTGGCACAACTGGTGGTGCTGGGAATCTTCCTGTTCTACGCCTGGACCGCCTTGCACGGTGGCGCCGGCAACGGCCAGCTGACCCTGGCGCCGCTGTACAACCCTGAACACTTCAACTTCGCGTTGCTGATGCAAGCGGTGTCGATTGCGGTGTTGTCGTTCTTAGGCTTCGATGCGATTTCGACCCTGGCCGAAGAGATCAAGGGCGATCCAGGCCGCAGCGTCGGCAAAGCCGCGTTGATCACGCTGGTGGTCATGGGGGTGATTTTCGTCGTGCAGACCTGGATTGCCACGGACCTGGCCGCCGGCATGGGCTTCAAGTCCGCCGATACCGCATTCTATGAAATCGCCGAAATCGCTGCCGGCAGCTGGCTGGCGACTGTCACCGGTGTAGCCACGGCACTGGCCTGGGGCGTGGCGGTGGCGATCACCTCGCAAGCCGCGGTATCGCGCTTGCTATTTGGCATGGCACGCGACGGCAAACTGCCCAAAGTACTGGCCAAAGTCCATCCGAAACACAACACCCCGTACATCAGCATTTACCTGGTGGCGGTGCTGTCGCTGCTGATCTGCTACCTGTTCATCAACTCGGTGGACACCCTGACTTCATTGGTGAACTTCGGGGCTTTGAGCGGCTTCATGCTGCTGCACCTGACGGTGATCAACTACTACTGGCGTCGGCAGAAGTCCGGCCAGTTGATCCGTCACCTGGTTTGCCCGGTGATCGGCTTCATCATCGTCAGCGCCATCCTTTACAACATGGGTGTCGATGCGCAAAAGCTCGGCGGTATCTGGATTGCAGCAGGCCTGGTCTATCTGTTTTTCCTCAACAGAATCGGCGCCAGCGCTGTATTGCCGGACCCTTCCAACAGTTAGAAAAGGTCAGTACTTAAAACGTCGAGCGGTCGCTGACAAGGATTAGCCGACCGMCGTTGTAGTGCGTGGAAACCGACAGTGATAGTCAAGCCTGATGCCCGGTATCAGGCCCTTTGATACAGGAGTGCATCCATGCTGGCCTTACGCCCAGTTCAGTTATCCGACCTGACTCAGTTGCAACAACTTGCGCGTGACAGCCTGGTGGGTGTCACCTCGTTGCCAGACGACACCGAGCGCCTGCGTCAGAAGATTCTCGCATCCTGCGCATCGTTTGCCAGTGACGTGAAGAGCCAGGGTCCGGAGAACTATTTCTTCGTGCTGGAAGATCTGGCCGGTCAACGGCTGCTGGGCTGTTCGGAAGTCCTCGCGACCGCCGGTTTCAACGAGCCCTTCTACAGCCTGCGCAATCGCCCGTTCACCAGTGAGTCGCGCGAGCTGAACATTCATCACGGGGTGCCGGCGCTGTCGTTATGCCAGGACCTCAGCGCCCATACCTTGCTGCGCGGTTTTCACATCAACACCGAGCTTGAACGCACGCCCTCCTCGGAAATGCTTTCACGGGCCCGACTGATGTTCATCGCCGCCCATCCGCAACGCTTTTCCGACGCCGTGATTACCGAAATCGTCGGCTACAGCAGCGACGCGGGTGAATCGCCATTCTGGGATGCACTGGGCAAGCACTTTTTCGACCTGCCCTACGTCGAGGCCGAACGTCTCTGCGGCTTGCAGAACCGAAGCTTTCTCGCCGAATTGATGCCGCACTACCCGATCTACGTGCCGATGCTGCCGCAAAGCGCTCAGGCGTGTATTGGCCGGATTCATCCGGATGGCCAGGAAGCCTTCGATATCCTTGAACGTGAGGGCTTCGAGACCAACAGCTACATCGACCTCTTCGACGGTGGGCCAACACTGTTTGCACGCACCCCAAGCATTCGTTCGATCGCCCAGACCCGCACGGCCGTTGCCCGCTTGAGTTCACACAGCGGCGGCAAGACGCCGTACCTGCTGAGCAATGATTCTTTGGAAAACTACCGGGCGATTGTCGCCGAACTGGACTGGAGCGCAGACGAACCCGTCCTGCTCGACGCCACTCAGCTTGACGCCTTGCAACTGGACAATGGCGGCCCGATTCGGCTGATTGCGCTATGAAGCAGGTCTTCCGCACTCAAGGAGCTCCATCATGATCGTGCGCCCGGTTCAAATGACCGACCTGCCCGCGTTACTGGCGCTGGCACGCAGCGCCGGCCCGGGGTTCACTTCGCTGCCGGCCAACGAAGAACGTCTGACCCTGCGCGTACGCTGGGCGCAGCGGACCTTTGCCGGTCAGGTTGAGCGGGCCGACGCCGACTACCTGTTCGTGCTCGAAGACGACGATCAGCGGGTGATCGGCGTCAGCGCCCTGGCAGGTGCCGTCGGGCTGCGCGAGCCCTGGTACAACTACCGCGTCGGATTGACGGTCAACACCTCGGCAGACCTGGGAATCCGTCGACAAATCCCGACCTTGTTCCTCAACAACGAAATGACCGGCCAATCGGAAATCTGCTCGTTGTTCCTGCGCCCGGATCAGCGCCAGGGCCATAACGGCCGCCTGCTGTCAGTCGCGCGATTGCTGTTTGTCGCCGAGTTCCCGCACCTGTTCGGCGAAAAACTGATCGCCGAACTGCGCGGCAGCGCCGACGAGCACGGGTGCTCGCCGTTCTGGGACAGCCTGGGTCGACATTTTTTCAAAATGGATTTCAGCCACGCCGATCACCTGTCCGGGCTCGGCAACAAGTCGTTCATCGCCGAGCTGATGCCACGTCAGCCGCTGTATACCTGCCTGCTCACCGAGCAAGCCCAGGCGGTGATCGGCAAGGCCCACCAAAACGCCGAACCGGCGCGCAGAATCCTCTGCAACGAAGGCTTTGCCCATAAGGGTTACATCGACATCTTCGACGGCGGCCCGGTCATCGAAGCCCAGGTCTCGAAAATCCGTGCCGTGCGCAACAGCCAGTCGCTGGACCTGATGGTCGGCACACCTGACGACAACGCGCCGCTCTGGCTGATCCATAACCAGCGCCTGGAAAACTGCCGGATCACCGCCGCCCGCGCCCGACTGGTCGGCAACAGCTTGCTGGTCGATCGCCTGACCGCCAAGCGCCTGCAATTGCAAGCAGGCAGCTCCGTGCGTGCCGTGCCGTTGCTCAAGCAACAACGGCAAGCAGTTGCCGCATAACGTGCCAGACAAACAGCAAAAAACCCGCACATGGCGGGCTTTCTGCTTGATGGGGTCAAATCCTTTTGTCAGTTCAATCTGCGCTTCAGGATGTGAGTAATTCGTGAAAAGCCTGTCGCAGGATCGAGAAAAAGACAGACTGCACTGAACACTCTATTTAACTGATGCCGAAACCGGTTCTGGCAACCGCCGCCCAAGCACATCCAGCAGATCACAACCGTCACGCAACGGAATGGCGCACAGCAAGGCGAAATCGTTGAGGATCACCGAATCGCTGGCAATCTCCCCGCGCATGGCCAGGTTCTCCAGCACTTGAGTCACCGCACGAATGCGATAACGGGCAGCGTCGAGCAGGATATCGAGTGGTGCGTGGGTGTCGACGAACAGGGTCGGCATGTCGGAGCAGTTGCTGGTGAGGGCCATGTAGCGGTTGGAAGGATGGGAGGTTGGCGGGACGTAGGGGGGATTGGGGGTGTAGGTGTTCATTTTTGAAGCCTCTAGTAGGTATGGAAGCTGCCATCGGCCTTCCTACAGGCTTGGGTGGCAGCTATACGCGGGGTAGGAATACCGAGTACCAGAGAAACTCGACCACGCCGAAGCGTGCCCGCGCATAGCCGCCGCAGCTGATCTTACGGGCACACAGTAACGGCCGCAAATCAGGTGTCGACGCTTACGCGTCTCTCATGGTTTTGAAGGGTTCCTACACCCTGTCACTGAATGTGCAGTGACACCTGAAGCCTATCGATGAAGCCCAATTCACGCCAGTTCATGGACACCGCTATAACGTGCGGGAAATCTCCGACGAGCTTGCCTAAAAACATCACTGCCTGAGCCACCGCTCATCGCAGCATCGGACTCTACACAACATTGAAATGCCACGCAGGACTACGCCCGTAGCAGCTGTCGAGCCTGCGAGGCTGCGTTCGGCCGCGCAGCGGTCGTAAAACCAGACACCGCTTTCGTTCGGGAAAACCGTGTTCCCAGGATTTGCGAGGACTTCGTCCTCGAACGCAGCCTCGCAGGCTCGACAGCTGCTACGGACATCACCCACCCAAAATAAAGTAGCGCCCCCCAACCACTCAACAGGCCGAGCGTTAGCTCGCCTGCCGCTGTTGATCTTGATCCACCCGCCCCTATCGGGAGGCCGAGTGGAGGTGTTCATCAGGGGGCGGGCGCGCAGCGCCGTACGGCGCAGCCGGACACATCGAGAGGAGGTCGTCGCGAAGCAGACCGTAGGCGATGCCCCCTGATGGACACCGGAGTGAGGGAACGCCGAGCCTAGGCGAGGTGCCGTACGCTTGGGGC
>NZ_JBFTLU010000310.1:0-5464 GCF_056396605.1 Pseudomonas sp. 05T35 | reverse complement strand
CTTCCAAGGGTGGCCAAATATATAAACTTCCATCACGTCTAATACCTCTACCCACAGCATTCATCACTATGGACTAAACCTTCTTAGTATAGTCGGGCGCCCAATACTCACCCCGGGAAATGTGCAGCCCTTGGATGAATTGGAAATATCAGGTCAGTGTTGATATGCGTTATTTGATTTGCAGCAGGAAATGCTGCAAATAACAGAGGACGGTGGTTTTGGAGGGGGGGAAGAACGGGGGGTTATCAAGCGGAGCATGAGGTTGCCCCTTGGCCTGTCTTCACAAACCAAGGGGCAATTCCAATGGATCAGGTGAACCTAAGCCTCCCAGCCCGCCTCACTGACTGCCTTCTGCACCAGCGGGTGCAAGTCTGCGCCCTGATGCTCGGTTTGCCAGGCGAGCAACTCCTTGCGCATGCCGGGCGTCCAGTACATTTTCATATGATTACGCACGTCGAGCGCGGCTTGTTGCTGGTCCGGTTCGGTGGCGAAGTACTGGGCGATCTGGTTAGCCATTTTGATCAGGTTGGCAGTGCTCATCGGCGTACCTCGGCTTTTGCTCCGGCGCGTGCCGCACGACGTTCGTCGAGCAGGCGTTGCTGTTCGTCGCTGAACGCCTGATAGCGTTTTTGCCACTCGGAAGGGTGGTAGACGCGGCTGACTTCCACGGCGGTGACCTTGTACTCCGGACAGTTGGTGGCCCAGTCGGAGTTGTCGGTGGTGATGACGTTGGCCCCCGATTCCGGGAAGTGGAAAGTGGTGTACACCACGCCCGGGGCTACTCGTTCGGTGATCCGCGCACGCAGGACGGTTTGCCCGGCGCGGCTGCCAATGCCAACCCAGTCACCTTCGTTGATGCCACGGCTCTCGGCGTCGGTCGGGTGGATTTCCAGACGGTCTTCGTCGTGCCAGGCAACGTTTTCGGTACGCCGGGTCTGCGCGCCGACGTTGTACTGGCTGAGGATGCGCCCGGTGGTGAGCAACAGCGGATAGCGGCTGTTGACCTTTTCCTCGGTGGGCACGTAGCCGGTGAGCATGAAGCGCCCTTTGCCGCGCACGAATTCCTCGATGTGCATGGTCGGCGTGCCGTCCGGTGCCTCGGCGTTGCACGGCCATTGCAGGCTGCCGTGGCGATCCAGCGAGGCGTAGCTGACGTTGGTGAAGGTCGGCGTCAGGCTGGCGATTTCATCCATGATTTCCGACGGATGCTGGTAGTTCATCGGGTAACCGAGGGCGTTGGCCAGGGCCACGGTGCCTTCCCAGTCGGCCTTGCCGCCCAGCGGTTCCATGACCTTGCGCACTCGGGAGATGCGTCGCTCGGCGTTGGTGAAGGTGCCGTCTTTTTCGAGGAACGAGCTGCCCGGCAGGAACACGTGGGCGAACTTGGCGGTTTCGTTGAGGAAAATGTCCTGCACCACGATGCATTCCATGGCCGACAGGGCCGCGGTGACGTGCTGGGTATTCGGGTCGCTCTGGGCGATGTCTTCACCCTGGCAATACAAGCCCTTGAAGCTACCGCCCAGGGCGGCTTCGAACATGTTGGGAATGCGCAGGCCCGGATCGGGTTGCAGCGTAACGTTCCAGGCCTGTTCGAATTGCRCTCGTACCACCTCGTTGGAGATGTGCCGATAGCCGGGCAACTCGTGCGGGAAGGAGCCCATGTCGCAGGAGCCCTGAACGTTGTTCTGCCCACGCAGCGGGTTCACGCCCACGCCTTCGCGGCCGATGTTGCCAGTGACCATGGCCAGGTTGGCGATGCCCATGACCGCGGTGCTGCCCTGGCTGTGTTCGGTAACACCCAAGCCATAGTAGATCGCCGCATTGCCACCGGTGGCATACAGACGGGCAGCGGCGCGGATGTCGGCAGCGGCAACGCCGCAGATCTCGCCAAGGACTTCCGGCGAGTTTTCCGCACGGCTGACGAACGCCTTCCACTGGGCGAAATCGCTGCCCTCGCAACGGGCGTCGATAAAGTCCTGGTTCAGCAGACCTTCGGTGACGATGACGTGGGCCAGGGCGTTGAGCATGGCGACGTTGGTGCCCGGGCGCAGGGCCAGGTGCAGTTCGGCGCGGGCATGCACCGTGTCCACCAGATCAATGCGGCGTGGGTCGATGACGATCAGCCGCGCGCCTTCACGCAGGCGGCGCTTGAGCTGGGAGGCGAACACCGGGTGGGCGTCGCTCGGGTTGGCGCCCATCACCAGAATCACGTCGGCTTGCATCACCGAGTCGAAGCTCTGGGTGCCGGCGGACTCGCCGAGGGTTTGTTTCAGGCCATAGCCGGTCGGCGAGTGGCAGACCCGCGCACAGGTGTCGACGTTGTTGTTGCCGAACGCGGCGCGCACCAGTTTTTGCACCAGATAGGTTTCTTCGTTGGTGCAGCGGCTGGAGGTGATGCCACCAATGGAGTCGCGGCCATATTTTTGCTGCAAACGGCGGAATTCGCTGGCGGCGTAAGTCACCGCTTCATCCCAGCTGACTTCCTGCCAAGGATCGTTGATGTGCTTGCGGATCATCGGCTTGGTGATGCGATCCGGGTGGGTCGCGTAGCCCCAGGCAAAGCGCCCTTTGACGCACGAGTGGCCGTGGTTGGCCTGGCCGTTCTTGTCGGGGACCATGCGCACGACCTGGTTGCCTTTCATCTCGGCGCGGAACGAGCAGCCCACGCCGCAATAGGCGCAGGTGGTGATCACGCTGTGTTCGGGCTGACCCAGCTCGACCACGCTTTTTTCCATCAGCGTCGCGGTCGGGCAGGCTTGCACACACGCGCCGCAGGACACGCATTCCGAGTCGAGGAAGTTCTCGCCACCGGCGGCCGCGACCCGGGATTCGAAACCGCGCCCGGTAATGGTCAGGGCAAAGGTGCCCTGGGTTTCTTCACAGGCGCGTACGCAGCGGTTGCAGACGATGCACTTGCTCGGGTCGTAGTCGAAGTAGGGGTTGGAGGTGTCCTTCTGGTCGTCCAGATGGTTCTCGCCTTCGTAGCCGTAACGCACTTCCCGCAGGCCGACCTGGCCGGCGACGGTTTGCAGCTCGCAGTTGCCGTTGGCCGAACAGGTCAGGCAGTCCAGCGGGTGATCGGAGATGTACAGCTCCATGACGTTGCGGCGCAGGGTCGCGAGCTTCGGCGTCTGGGTGTGCACGCTCATGCCTTCGCTGACCGGCGTGGTGCAGGACGCCGGGTAGCCGCGCATGCCGTCGATCTCGACCAGGCACATGCGGCAGGAGCCGAAGGCTTCCAGGCTGTCGGTGGCACACAGTTTGGGAATGGTGGTGCCGAGCATTGCGGCGGCGCGCATCACCGACGTGCCTTCGGGCACGCTGATGCTTTGGCCGTCGATGTTCAGGGTGACCTGCACTTCGCTGTGGCGAGCCGGGGTGCCCAGATCGATATCGGTGTTCGGGTCGAAGAGAGTGATCATTGGTCGGCCTCCGAGGCTTGCAGACCGAAGTCAGCGGGGAAGTACTTGAGGGCGCTGACCACTGGATAGGAAGTCATGCCGCCCAGCGCGCACAGCGAACCGTACTGCAGGGTGTCGCACAGGTCCTTGAGGATGATCACCTGTTCATCGCGACTGCTCTGGTCCGGCGCGGCCAGCAGGCGGTCGATCACCTCCACGCCACGGGTCGAGCCGATGCGGCAAGGGGTGCATTTGCCGCAGGATTCCTCGGCGCAGAACTGCATGGCGAAGCGCGCCATGTGGGCCATATCGAGGCTGTCGTCAGCCACCACCACACCACCGTGACCGAGCATGGCGCCGATGGCGGCGAACGCTTCGTAATCCAGCGGCGTGTCGAATTGCGAAGGTGGCACCCAAGCGCCGAGAGGGCCGCCCACTTGCGCGGCTTTCAGCGGTCGGCCACTGGCGGTACCGCCGCCGTACTCTTCCACCAGTTCCCGCAGGGTCAGGCCAAAGGCCCGCTCTACCAAACCGCCGTGACGAACATTGCCCGCCAGTTGGAAGGGCATGGTGCCCAGCGAACGGCCCATGCCGTAATCGCGATAGAACTGCGCGCCCTTGGCCATAATCAGCGGCACCGAGGCCAGCGTCAGTACGTTGTGCACTAGGGTCGGCAGGCCGAACAGGCCCTGCAACGCCGGGATCGGTGGCTTGGCGCGGACGATCCCGCGCTTGCCTTCGAGCGAGTCGAGCAACGCGGTCTCTTCACCGCAGATGTAAGCGCCGGCACCGACCCGCACTTCCATGTCGAAGGCTTGGCCGCTGCCGCCGACATTGGCGCCGAGGTAACCGGCGGACCGGGCGATATCTAGCGCCGCGCGCAGTGTGGCCACAGCCTGTGGATATTCCGAGCGCACATAAATGTAGCCGTAGCTGGCGCCGACGGTGATGCCGGCAATGGCCATGCCTTCGATCAGCAGGAAGGGGTCACCTTCCATCAACATGCGGTCGGCGAAGGTGCCGGAGTCGCCTTCGTCGGCGTTGCACACAATGTATTTTTGCGCCGCCTGAGTGCCACGCACCGTGCGCCATTTGATCCCGGCCGGGAACGCCGCGCCGCCACGGCCACGCAGGCCCGAATCGAACACCTCAGTCGCGGTCTGTTCTCCACCGAGGGTGATGGCTCTTTTCAGACCCTCGAAACCGCCATGATCCAGGTAATCGTCAATGGACAGCGGCTGGGTAATACCGGCGCGGGCGAACAGCAGGCGTTGTTGCGTCTTCAGATAGGGCAATTCTTCCACCAGGCCCAAGGCCAGCGGATGAGCAGACGGCTCGCCTTGCAAGGCATCGAGCACTGACGGCACATCGTCCGCGGTCAGCGGGCCGAAGCCAATAYGGCCTTGCGGGCTGTCCACTTCCAGCAGCGGTTCCAGCCAGTACAGGCCGCGAGAACTGGTGCGTTGCAACTCCAGAGGCACAAAGCGTCCCCGGGCATGGGTGATAAGAGCTGCCGCAACCTCTTCGGCACCCACGGCACGGGCCAGCGAATCACAGGACAGATAGAAAGCCGGCATCATGCGTCCTCCTGGCAAGCATCAAGCAGGGCATCCAGACGCTCGGCACTGAGCCGCGCATGCACCTGACCATCCAGCTCCAGAGCGGGCGAGCAGGCACAGGCGCCGAGGCAATACACCGGACGCAGGCTGATGCTGCCGTCGGCACTGCTGCCGTGGTCGTCCAGTTGCAGGCGTTCACGCAATTGCGCCGCGAGCTGCTCGGCACCGCGGCTCTGGCAGGACTCGGCCCGGCACAAGCGCAGGATATGCCGCGCCGGAGGGGCGGTGCGGAAGTCATGGTAGAAGCTGATCACCCCGCGAACCTCGGCCTGGCTCAGGTTCAGCGCATGGGCAATCTCGGGGACGGCGGCATCGGGGATGTAACCGATGCCCTCCTGAATATCATGAAGGATCGGCAACAGCGCGCCGGGCGAACCCTTGTGGCGCTCCAGCAGGTTGTTGACCATAGACAGGTGCAACATCTCATCAGGCATACAGCATTCC
>NZ_JBFTLU010000309.1:0-5464 GCF_056396605.1 Pseudomonas sp. 05T35 | reverse complement strand
GCCGACAGGTGGGCGTTGTAGTTGCCGACGGCGCCGTTGATCTTGCCCAGCAGCGGTACGGCAGCGACTTGAGCGATCTGGCGCTCCAGACGGTAAACCACGTTCGCCAGTTCTTTGCCCAGGGTAGTCGGCGAAGCCGGCTGACCGTGGGTGCGCGACAGCATCGGCACGTCGGCGAAGCGGATGGCCAACTCGCGGATGGCTTCGGCGGTCTGGCGCATCAGCGGCAGCATCACGTCATCACGGCCTTCACGCAGCATCAGGGCGTGGGACAGGTTGTTGATGTCCTCGCTGGTGCAGGCAAAGTGGATGAATTCACTGACGTTGGCCAGCTCAGGCAGCTTGGCAGCTTGTTCCTTGAGCAGGTACTCAATGGCTTTAACGTCGTGGTTGGTGGTGCGCTCGATCTCTTTGACGCGCTCGGCGTGTTCCAGAGAGAAGTTTTCCGCCAGGGTGTTCAGCACGGCGTTAGCTTCGGCGGAGAACGCCGGAACTTCGCTGATGGCAGGGTGAGCGGCCAGGCGCTGGAGCCAGCGCACTTCAACCAGGACACGAGCACGGATCAGACCGTATTCGCTGAAAATTGGGCGCAGGGCCTGGGTTTTGCCGGCGTAGCGGCCGTCAACAGGGGAAACCGCAGTGAGCGAAGAGAGCTGCATGGGGTGTTCTCGGACAGTCGGGCAACGAAATGGGGCGCGTATCATACATGAAAAAGTTCCGCTGGTCCGTTGCCAACTGACCAGCGTCTTACGCGTTACAGGCTAAAAATCAGTATTACAGGCGCAGTTCAGCTGCTGTGCATCAGCGGATAAAGCTCTTTGAGCAGTTTGCGGCGACTGATCACCAACTGCCAGCGATGACCGCCCAGCTGCCGCCACAAGCGCGCCGAACGGATACCGGCCAGCAACAGGGCGCGGATCTTCGAGGCGTTGCTTGGCTGCTGCAGGTTGCGCATGTCGCCGTGCACCTGAATGCGTTGGCGCAGGGTACTCAAGGTGTCCTGATACAGCGCGCCACAGGCGGCGATCACGTTTTCATGGGCCGGGCCGAAATGCTCGACCTGGGACTGAATCTGCGGCAAGCKCTTGCCGATTACTTCAAGCATGTCGCCACGCTTGGCCAGTTGCCGCTCGAGACCGAGCATCGACAGGGCATAGCGCAGGGGTTCGCGCTGCAGGGTGCTCGGATCGCGTTCGAGGGCGCCGATCAACGCGCGATAACCTTCGCGCAGATTGATATCGTCGCCGCCGTAGACCTCCAGCGTGTCCTTGGGGTCGATGATCAACAAGCTGCCAAGCATGCAGGTCAGGCCGGCTTCGCTGACCTGCCCGGTCTTGGCTATCTTGTCGACCAGCACGGCGGCGAGAAACACACCGCCGAGCGCTATCAGTTGTTCCTGAGTCGGGCTCATGCGCACGAATCCTTGCTGCTCCAGGGTTCGGCGACTTCGATGACACCGCCACCGAGGCAGACTTCACCGTCGTAAAACACCACCGATTGACCTGGGGTGACCGCGCGCTGCGGGTCATCGAAGGTGGCGCGGTAGCCGTTGGCGGTTTTTTCCAGGGTGCAAGGCTGGTCGCACTGGCGATAGCGTACTTTCGCCGTGAGTTTGCGTGGCGAGCTCAGGTCGACCGGGTTGACCCAGTAGATGTCCGAGGCAAGCAGGGCGCGGGAGAACAGCGTAGGGTGATTATTGCCCTGGCCAACGATCAGCTCGTTGCGTTCCAGGTCCTTGATCAGCACGTACCATGGCTCGTCGCCGGCATCTTTCAAACCGCCGATGCCCAGGCCCTGGCGCTGGCCGATGGTGTGGTACATCAGGCCATGGTGGCGGCCGATCACTTTGCCTTCGGTGGTCTTGATCTCGCCTGGCTGTGCCGGCAGGTATTGCTTGAGGAAGTCGCTGAAGCGTCGCTCACCGATAAAGCAGATACCGGTGGAATCTTTCTTCTTCGCGGTGGCCAGGGCGTGTTTCTCGGCAATCGCGCGAACTTCGGGTTTTTCCAGTTCGCCGACCGGGAACAGGGTCTTGGCGATCTGTTCGCCACCCACGGCGTGCAAGAAGTAGCTCTGGTCCTTGTTCGGGTCCAGGCCTTTGAGCAATTCGGTGCGGCCATCGATGTCGCGACGGCGCACGTAATGGCCGGTGGCAATCAGGTCGGCGCCGAGCATCATGGCGTAGTCGAGGAACGCCTTGAACTTGATTTCACGGTTGCACAGGATGTCCGGGTTCGGCGTACGGCCGGCCTTGTACTCAGCCAGGAAGTGCTCGAACACGTTGTCCCAGTACTCGGCGGCGAAGTTGGCGGTGTGCAGCTTGATGCCAATCTTGTCGCACACGGCCTGAGCGTCCGCCAGATCGTCCATGGCGGTGCAGTAGTCCGTTCCGTCGTCCTCTTCCCAGTTCTTCATGAACAGGCCTTCCACCTGATAACCCTGCTCGATCAGCAGTAGGGCAGAAACGGAAGAGTCCACGCCGCCGGACATGCCGACAATGACGCGCTTCTTTTGTGTGTCAGAAGGGGCTGGATCACGCATAGGGATTTAATGAGTGTCTTGAAAAAGGACGCGATTCTATCAGGCCCGAGCCTGCAAGGCTAAAGAGAAGGGCGGATCAGTTCGAGACTGAAGAGTTTACCGCTCAGGTAATCGTCGATACAGCGAATAATCAGCTCGCTGCGCCAGTGGTCGCGTTGTGCAAGGAGTTCGTTGCGGGTCAGCCATTTTGCGCCGACGATGCCGTCGTCGAGTTGATAATCGGGGTGGTGCTTCACTGCTTTGGCGGCAAAACACACGCGTTGGTAAGTCACGCCGTTGCTTGGAGCGGTGTACAGATAGATGCCTACTACGCCGGTGGCTTCAACGTCCCAGCCGGTTTCTTCGAGGGTTTCGCGGATGGCGGCTTCGGTCAGCGTCTCGTTCGGGTCCAGGTGCCCGGCCGGTTGATTGAGCACCGCGCGTCCGGCCTTGAGTTCTTCGACCATCAGGAAGCGGCCATTGTCTTCGACAATGGTGGCGACGGTGATGTGGGGTAGCCAATCCATGAGGTCTCCTCGATCTAATGCTGGAATAAAAAACAATGTGGGAGCGAGCCTGCTCGCGATTGCAGCGGGTCAGTCGACATCAGTGTTGAATGATAAACCGCTATCGCGAGCAGGCTCGCTCCCACATTGGTCCGGTGTTCGTGTTGGAGTTATGTGAAGGGCAAAAACAGAAACCCCGGCGCGGGCCGGGGTTTCTGGTGTTCCCTTACAACCTTAAACCAGCGCAGCAATCGCCGCGTTGAAGGTGTTGCTTGGGCGCATGGCCTTGCTGATCAGCTCGGCGTCGGCGTGGTAGTAACCGCCGATGTCGACTGGCTTGCCCTGAACGGCGTTGAGCTCGGCAACGATGGTTGCCTCGTTCTCGGTCAGTGTTTTTGCCAGTTGGCTGAACTGCGCTTGCAGCGCTGCGTCTTCAGTCTGGGCGGCCAGGGCCTGAGCCCAGTACAGCGCCAGGTAGAAGTGGCTGCCGCGGTTGTCGATGTTGCCGACTTTGCGCGATGGCGACTTGTTGTTGTCCAGGAACTGGCCGGTGGCCTGATCCAGGGTCTTGGCCAGCACCAGCGCCTTAGGGTTGTTGTAAGTAACACCCAGGTGCTCAAGGGAGGCGGCCAGGGCCAGGAACTCACCCAGGGAATCCCAGCGCAGGAAGTTTTCTTCCAGCAACTGTTGAACGTGCTTCGGTGCCGAGCCGCCAGCGCCGGTTTCGAACAGGCCGCCGCCATTCATCAGCGGAACGATCGACAGCATCTTGGCGCTGGTGCCCAGTTCCATGATCGGGAACAGGTCAGTCAGGTAGTCGCGCAGTACGTTGCCGGTCACCGAGATGGTGTCCTTGCCTTCGCGAGTGCGGGCCAGGGTGAAGGTCATCGCGTCGACTGGCGACATGATGCGGATGTCCAGGCCGGACGTGTCGTGATCCTTCAGGTAAGCCTGAACTTTCTCGATCACTACGCCGTCGTGGGCGCGCATTGGGTCCAGCCAGAAAATCGCCGGCGTTGCGCTTGCGCGAGCACGGTTGACCGCCAGTTTGACCCAGTCCTGGATCGGCGCGTCTTTGGTCTGGCACATGCGGAAGATGTCGCCGGCTTCAACCGGTTGCTCCAGCAGAGTGCGACCAGCGCTGTCGGAAACGCGAACCACGCCGTTTGCCTTGATCTGGAAGGTCTTGTCGTGGGAGCCGTACTCTTCGGCTTTTTTCGCCATCAGGCCAACGTTTGGCACGCTGCCCATGGTGGTTGGGTCGAAGGCGCCGTGTTGCTTGCAGTCTTCGATCACCGCCTGGTAGATGGTGGCGTAGCAGCGATCCGGGATCACGGCCTTGGTGTCGTGCAACTGGCCATCGGTGCCCCACATCTTGCCGGAGTCACGGATCATGGCTGGCATCGAGGCGTCGACGATGACGTCGCTCGGCACGTGCAGGTTGGTGATGCCTTTGTCGGAGTTGACCATCGCCAGCGACGGACGAACCGCGTAGACCGCCTGGATGTCCGCTTCGATCGCGGCTTGCTGCTCGGCAGGCAACGCCTTGATACGGGCGTACAGGTCGCCGATGCCGTTGTTCAGGTTGAAGCCGATCTGTGCCAGCACGTCAGCGTGCTTGGCCAGGGCGTCTTTATAGAACTCGGCAACGATCTGGCCGAACATGATCGGGTCGGAAACCTTCATCATGGTGGCTTTCAGGTGAACCGACAGCAGTACGCCTTTTTGCTTGGCGTCTTCGATTTCAGCGGCGATGAAGCTGCGCAGGGCATTTTTGCTCATCACGGCGCAATCGAGGATCTCACCGGCTTGCACGGTGGTTTTTTCTTTCAGGACGGTGGTGGTGCCGTCTTGAGCGATCAGTTCGATTTTCACGGCGTCAGCGGCGTCGATCAGGGCGGCTTTTTCGCTGCCGTAGAAATCGCCGGTGCTCATGTGGGCAACGTGAGACTTGGAGTCTTTTGCCCAGGCGCCCATTTTGTGCGGGTGCTTGCGAGCGTAGTTCTTGACCGACAGCGGTGCGCGACGATCGGAGTTGCCTTCGCGCAGAACCGGGTTTACCGCGCTGCCCTTGATCTTGTCGTAACGGGACTTGGCGTCCTTGTCGGCGTCGCTGGTGACGGTTTCCGGGTAGTCCGGCAGTGCATAGCCCTGGGCTTGCAGCTCTTTGATCGCGGCCTGCAGTTGCGGAACCGAAGCGCTGATGTTCGGCAGCTTGATGATGTTGGCTTCAGGCGTGACGGCCAGCGCGCCCAGTTCGGCGAGGTGGTCGGCTACGGCTTTATTACCCAATTGCTCGGGGAAGCTGGCCAGGATGCGCCCTGCAAGAGAGATATCGCGGGTTTCCACGGCGATATCAGCGGAGGCGGTGAAGGCCTCTACGATAGGCAACAGTGAATAGGTGGCGAGGGCTGGGGCTTCGTCGGTGAAGGTATAGA
>NZ_JBFTLU010000308.1:0-10720 GCF_056396605.1 Pseudomonas sp. 05T35 | reverse complement strand
GAAGACAGCCTCGGCCACCACATTTGTCGCTGCACCGGCTACGTGCGCTATTACAGCGCCACGCGCAACGTGCTGACCGATCTCGGCCTGGTCAAGGAGGGTTGAGCATGAAGCGACTACTTTCCAGCCTTGGCACGGCGGTTGGCCTGGCTGTTTCGCTGATGGCGATCCAGCAGGCCCAGGCGGCCGATCAGCAGCAGATCAAGCGCGGTGAATACCTGGCGCGGGCGGCGGACTGCATGGCTTGCCACACCGCGCCCGGTGGCGCGCCTTATGCGGGCGGCCTGCCGATCGTGTCACCGTTCGGCACCATATATGGCACCAATATCACCCCGGACAAGGACCACGGGATCGGTCTGTACAGCGACGACGAATTCTTCGCTGCGCTGACCGAAGGCAAGCGTCGTGATGGCGCCAACCTGTACCCGGCGATGCCGTACACCTCGTATCACCTGATGCCGCGTGAAGACTCCGACGCCATTCACGCGTACCTGCAGACGGTCGCGCCGATCAACCGTGCTGCACCGGTCACCCGCCTGAGCTTTCCGTTCAACGTACGTTTGGGGTTGATGGGCTGGAACATGCTCTACGGCAAGGACGTGAAGCTGGCGCCGGCTGACGGCAAAAGTGAGGAGTGGAAACGCGGCCAGTACCTGGTCGACGTGCTCGGCCACTGTGGCGAATGCCATACGCCGCGTGGTTTGCCCGGCGCGATGCAACAGGACAAGCGCATGACGGGTGGCCTGCTCAATGGCTACCTGGCGCCCAGCTTGCTCGCCAACGATCTGGCGGCACGCGGCTGGACGCATCAGGACCTGAGTTCTTTCCTCAAGCACGGCATGAGCGCTCAGGGTACGATGTTCAACGAGATGTTCCCGGTGTTCCATAACAGCACCCAGAACCTCAATGACCCGGACCTGGCGTCCATGGCGACTTTCCTGCTCGGCGACCCGCCACCGCAAGTGCGGGTGTTGAGCGAAGTGCCGTTGGACAAAATGACCGAAAGCGCCCGGCGCGGCCGTCAGGATTACCTGAACGTTTGCGCCGGTTGCCATGGCGTCAACGGCGAGGGCAAGCCGCACATCGCGGTGGCGATGCAAGGCAACACCACGTTGCGCCTGGAAGATCCGCGCAACCTGTTGCGGGTGATTGAAGACGGAATTGGCGAGCAAAAATTTGCCGGCTTCGAGCGCATGCAACCGGGCTTGGGGCGGTCAACCGGCTGATCTGCTGATCGGCCAGATCGAGCAATTGAAGGCAGATGCTCCCATTGAGCACAAGGCACACTGATATGCAGCATCTTGACCTGCAAGTGGTTCGGCGAGCGTTGGCCTGGTCCAGCGCTGGCCAGCGTGTATGGCTCTGCAGCGTGCTCGGCACCTACGGCTCGGCGCCTCGTGCGCCAGGCTCGATGTTGGCGGTCAACGCCAGCGGGCAATGGATTGGCTCGTTGTCGGGCGGCTGCGTCGAGGACGACTTTCTGGCGCGCATGGCCGAAGGGGCGTTTCTCGACGCCGTTTCGGTGGTGCGTTACGGCGAGGGCGATGATCCGCGTTCCACGATAAAACTGCCCTGCGGCGGGTTACTCGACGTGCTGGTGGAAAAGCTTGAGCCCGAGTGCGAGGTGCAAGCCCATCTGCGCGAACTGGAGTCCGCGTTGCTGGGGCAGCGCCGTTTGATTCGCGAAGTGAATCTGGCCAGCGGTGCACGCAGTCTACTGGTTGACCGTGAACACGGGCCGCGTATCGAACGGGAAATCGACCGGGTGCGTGTGCGTGTCGGTGCGGCCCAACGCTTGTTGCTCGCCGGTTATTCCAGCGTGTCCCAAGCGTGTGCCGAGTTTGCGGTGGGGCTGGGTTTCGAAGTGATTCTGTGTGATCCGCGTGATGAGGTCCTCGAAGGGGTGGTCCTTGAGAACGTCGAAATTCGTCGCGAGTTGCCGTCGATGTTCATCGCCAAGGGTGGTTGCCACAGCGATACCGCCGTGGTGGCGCTGACCCACGATCCGCGCATCGACGACCTGGCCATGATGGAAGCGGTGCGCACCGAGGCGTTTTACATCGGTGTGATGGGCTCGATGCAAACCTCGCAAAAGCGCTTTGAGCGTTTACGGCGTATCGGTGGTTTGGGAGAGGCTGAACTGGCGCGTATTCACGCGCCGATCGGGCTCAATCTGGGCAGCAAGACACCCGCGGAAATCGCCTTGGCAGTGCTCGCCGATATCCTGCGTATTCGCAGCGGTATCGCTCGGGATCAACTCTGAAAAACAGCGTGTCGGCGTGCTGCCGATCCCTGGCGAGTCCCGGCTTCAGCGTATGAGCCGGGACTTGCTTAGCGGAATCGAGGCAGTGGCCGGTCGACAGGTTTGAGTGATGTCAGCGCGTTCTGAATCAGCGGGGCATCTTTCTCGATGTCTTGCAGACGGTCGCGAATTTTCATCGCGGTGGGGTGGCCGCCATGGATGTCGACCCAGTCGGCGATTTCCTTGCAGGCAGCCGCCAGACGCGCCTGACGTGAGTCGAGCAGGGTCAGCAAGGTAGTGATGGACTCTTTTTCGGACATGAGAAACACCTCCGTATCAGAGAAGCTTTTGATCGAGCAACAAAACGCTCGCCGGGCGCGAGCGTTTGCCGATGGGGGTGCCGATCCTTCAGCTGGAATCAGTATAGACCCGCAATGCCAATGGCAGCGGAGCCGCGTGCAGCCTGGGTTTCAGACTTTGCGCGAGACCCGCGAGCTGGCGGCATTGAGCCGTCGGCACTCCTTCATGGCATCTTCCATACGCTCATAACCGTCACCGATAAAACCACCGCCGGTGCGCGTATCGGCGATCCGGTACCAGACCGCCGCTATCGTCTGCTGATGAGACACTTCACCCGCACGGCGACCCTGAGCGGTGGTCTTGTTGCAACGTTTCACAACGAATATGTCTTCCATGGCGTCACCGACGCTCCAGTTGTGTACACATCAACTATAGAAGCAAGTTGAAAAGGTGCAAAAGCGGTCTGTGCTGTTCGTCGCCTTACGCGAGGACCGCCACCGCCTTGATTTGCGCCCACAACTGCTGGCCGGGGTGCAGTTGCAAGTGATCGCGGGAATAGCGGGTGATGCGCGCGAGTAACGGTGTTCCGGCAGCGTCCAGGCGTACCAGCACATGGGCGGCGTTGTCCGCGGAAATTTCGCTGGTCACCGTCACTGGCAAGCGGTTGAGGATGCTGCTGAGTTCACCGCCCTGAAGACTCAGGCTGACATCGCGAGCCTGGACTTTGACGCGCAACAACTTGCCAACGGCCATAGGTGAATGCGCGACCCGCACATTCAATTGGCTGTGGGGCAGTTGCAGGGTCAGCAGTTGATAATGGGCGTCGTAGTCTGTCACCTGACCCTCGATCACCACGCCGGCATCGTCGCCCAAGGCCAGCGGCAGGTCGAGCCGCGCCAGCGTTTCGCCGATGGGCCCGCTCGCCAGGGCTTTGGTGAGCAACGCCCGGGCGATGCCGACCCGTTGGCGCTCGCCGCCCGAGAGGTGTTGTGGATGACGGTCGAGCAAGTGGCTGATTCCCAGCAGTTCGGTGGCGTGGGCCATGTCGACCCGGCGTTGCTTGTGTGGAATGCGCCGCAGGCCAAACTCCAGGTTGGCCAGCACCGACAGATGGGGAAACAGGCTGGCCTCCTGAAAAACATAACCCAGTGCCCGTTTGTGCGGGGCGACAAAGAGCTTTTTGCTGCTGTCCTGCCAGACTTCGTCATTGATCTGGATAAAGCCTTGCTCGGCCTTTTCCAGGCCGGCGATGCAGCGCAGGCAGGTGGTTTTACCCGAGCCGGAATGACCGTACAGCGCCGTCACGCCGCGACCGGGCAGGTGCAGGTCGACGTCCAGGGAAAAATCCGGGTAGCTCAGTTTCAGCCGAGCGTGAATCGTTGAGGTCATCGATCAGCTCCAGCCGGCTTTGGTTTTGCGGCTGGAGTACAGCGCCAGCAATACCAAAAACGAGAACACCAGCATCGCCCCGGCCAGCCAATGGGCCTGGGCATATTCCATGGCTTCGACATGATCGTAGATCTGCACCGACACCACGCGGGTTCTGTCCGGGATATTGCCACCGATCATCAGCACCACGCCGAACTCACCCACAGTGTGGGCGAAGCCGAGAATGGCCGCAGTGATAAAGCCTGGCCTGGCCAGCGGCAAGATCACGTTGAAAAAAGTGTCCCAGGGGTTGGCGCGCAAGGTGGCGGCCACCTCCAGCGGACGCGGGCCAATCGCCGAGAAGGCGTTCTGCAGTGGCTGGACGACAAAGGGCATCGAGTAGATAACCGAACCGATCACCAGCCCTGCAAAACTGAACGTCAGCGTGCCCAGCCCCAGTGCTTGGGTGAACTGGCCGATGACCCCGTTAGGGCCGAGGGTCATCAGTAAATAGAAGCCGATCACCGTCGGCGGCAGCACCAGGGGCAGGGCGACGATAGCGCCGATGGGCCCGCGCAGCCAGGAGCGGGTACGCGACAGCCACAACGCAATCGGAGTGCCGATAACCAGCAGGATGGCCGTCGTCAGGGACGCCAGCTTGAGGGTCAGCCAGATGGCGGAAAGGTCGGCACTCGATAGTCTTTATAGATCTGCGACAAGGCGACGAAACCTATTTCCGCATTGCCGGTGGAGACGAACTGGTAGGCCTGCGTGATGTTCTGGCCTTCGACGATCTTGCCCTTGACCTTGTCGGTCAGGCCCAGTTTAGCCAATACCTGGGTGGCCGCGAGACCGTAAGGGGCGGCTTTCGGGTTGGCGATCGACAGGTGCTGATAGGTGTTGTCGCTGAGCACTTTGCCTTTGGCGTCAACGTAACCGTCCTTGGCCGACCACAGTGCCAGGGTGCCGATGGCGTAGGTGAAACGCGAACCTTTGACCGTGTCGCCTTCGCTCTCGAGTTTTTGCGGGGTGCTGTCGTCAGCCGACAGGAGCACTTCGAACGGCGCACCGTTTTTGATCTGGGTGTAGAACTGGCCCGTGGCGCCATAGGCGGCGACCAGTTTGTGCCCGGTGTCTTTTTCGAAGTCGGCGGCAATCGCCTGGATCGGTGCGGTGAAATTGGCCGCGACCGCAACCTGGACTTCATCGGCGTGGGCTGAGCCAAGCACGAACACGGCGAGCAAGGATGCCAGGCAAGTGGGGGCAAAACGTGAGGCACGAATAGACATGAAGCGGCTCCGGGGTTGGCAGGTGCAGTGGGCAGTTTTGACGAAGTCCTCGCAAATCCTGCAAACGCGGTTTGCCTGAAAGAACGCATGGCCTGATTCAGCGACTGCTGCGCAGCCGAACGCAGCCTCGCAGGCTCGACAGCTGCTACGGGGCCGAACGCAGCCTCGCGGGCTCGGCAGCTACGGGCTTTTTGATCGTTACCACGCAAAGCATGGGAACGATCAAATGGTGTTTAGCGACGCGCCATCAAGGCCAGCGCCTCGTCCGCCAGACGCCGGGTCAACTCAGCGGTCGGTAATTCAATCCCAAGCCGCAGCGCTTGTCCGGCCCAGAGGTTGCTGAAGTCCGCCTCATCCTTGGCGCGTAGCGGCATCAGTGCACCGCCCGCCAGCGGGAAGGCCGGAGCTTGCGGGCTGATCGGGCCGAGTTCGCGCATGACCCGATTGAGAATCCCCCGTGCAGCCCGCCCGGTGAAAATATTGGTCAGCGCCGTCTCGCTTTCCTTGGCGCTGCGCAAGGCCCTGTGATGGGAGGCGCTGACCTTGGCTTCTGGAGTAAACAGGTAGGCAGTGCCCAGTTGCACCGCCGAGGCACCCAAGGCGAAGGCGGCGACGATTCCGCGCGCATCGCCGATCCCGCCTGCGGCGATCACCGGTACGCTGACGGCATCGACGATCTGTGGCACCAGCGCAAAGGTGCCGACCTGACTGTTCAGGTCATCACTGAGAAACATCCCGCGATGGCCTCCGGCCTCGTAACCCATGGCGATAATCGCATCGCAGCCATGCTGTTCCAGCCAGATCGCCTCATCGACGGTGGTCGCCGAGGACAGGACCTTCGCGCCAGTGGCTTTGACCCGATCGAGCAGGGACTTTTCCGGTAGGCCGAAGTGAAAACTCACCACCTGCGGACGGAACTCTTCGACCACCGCGCAGGCGGCGGCATCGAACGGTGCACGATTGGAAACCGGTGTCGGTGCGTCGAAGTCAGCGCCCAACTCGCGGTAATAGGGCTCCAGCAGGTTTTTCCATTGCTGAGCGCGTTGCTCGTCGGCCACCGGTGGTTGATGACAGAAAAAATTCACGTTGAATGGGCGCTCGCTGTGTTGCCGGATCGCCTTCAGTTCTTCGCGCAACTGTTGGACGCTGAGCATGGCCGCGGGCATTGAGCCCAGGGCGCCGGCGTTGCTGGCCGCAATGACCATGGCCGATCCGGTAGCGCCGGCCATGGGAGCCTGGATAATCGGTAATTCGATGCCGAGCAGATCAAGAATAYGGGTGTCAGGCCACTGGTTCATCGCAACGTCTTCCTCATGACAAGAGTCGGTTATGTAGCAGGAGTCAGCGTCAAAAGACCAGTGGCCATTAGGCGCAGATGCCGAGTGYAATAAAGCGTAGCCTCCGGTTGTGCCGGCGCTCGGGCCAATGCATTGTGGCCGCTTGTAGTGGATGTTAATCGTTAACGACGGAGGAACTGTTCCATGGATTTGAAGCAACTTGAGGTTTCACCATTCCGCGTATCAGGATTGCGTGTACGTACGTTTAACAGCGCCGAGCAGCAGGCAGCTACCGCCAGAATCGGTCCGATGTGGCAGCGATTTTTTGCCGAAGGGCTGTTTGACAAGATTGCCAATAAGAAGCCGGACTCACCGGCTTACGGGGTGTACTCCCACTATGAGTCCGATGCCTCGGGGGCTTTCGACGTGACAGCCGGGGTGGCGGTCAATGAAGCTGCTCCCGGTTATGAAACCATTGAGGTGCAGGGCGGCCAGTACCTGGTTTTCGAAGCGAAGGGGGCGATGCCCGGCAGTGTCATCGAGGCGTGGGGCAGGGTCTGGGCGTACTTTGAGGCCAACCCGCAGGTCAAACGCCGATTTGCCACCGACTTCGAGGCCTATACCGGCCCTGAGTCAGTGGCCGTGTATATCGGCATTTTCTGAGATTGGGTTTCACGCGCAAGCAGTTGACGCTTGCGTTCCACCCCCCAGCGGTAGCCCGAGACATCGCCATCGCTGCGTACCACCCGATGGCAGGGAATGGCCACCGCGAGGTTGTTGGCACCGCAAGCCTGGGCCACGGCACGGAAGGCTTTTGGCGCGCCGATGCGCTGGGCAATTTCGGCGTAGCTGGCGGTGCTGCCCGCCGGAATATCGCGTAGCGCCATCCACACCCGCTCCTGAAACGCCGTGCCGCGCACATCCAGCGGCAGGTCCAGGCCAAGCGCCGGGGCTTCGATGAAACCCACCACCTTGGCAATCAACTGCTCGAACTCATGGTCGGCGCCAATCAGGTTGGCCTGACGGAACCGGTCTTGCAGGTCGCAGACCAGCGCATGGGGATCATCCCCCAAGAGGATCGCGCACACCCCGCGTTGACTCTGCGCCACCAGAATCGCCCCTAATGAACATTGGCCAACGGCAAACCTGATGTCGGTGTTCTGGCCCGCGGCGCGATAGTCGCTGGGCTTCATGCCGAGCAGGTGATCGGCGGACTCGTAAAAGCGACTGTTGGAATTGAAACCTGCCTCATACAGCGCGTCGGTCACCGAACCGGCGACCTCCAGGCGTTCACGAACCCTGCGTGAACGTTGTGCAGTGGCATATCCCTTGGGCGTCAGGCCAGTGACAGCCTTGAACACCCGGTGAAAGTGGAAAGCGCTCATTCGCGCGGTCTCTGCCAGTTCGTTCAGGCTGGGCAATGTCTCGGCAGCCTCGATTTGCCGACAGGCTGCGGCGACCAGTGCGGCGTGTTGCTCGGCGAGATGAGTCTGGTCTGTTGCCGCGCGTTTGCTCGGGCGATAACCGGCCGCCTGAGCCTGTTCCTCGTTGTCGAAAAACTCGACGTTTTCCGGTTTCGGCAATCGCGCCAGGCTGCTGGGGCGGCAGTAGATCCCGGTGGTTTTCACCGCGTAGACAAACTGACCGTCAGCGCGCGGGTCGCGCGCCAGCACCGCGGACCAACGGGGATCTTGTTCTGTGGTGGGTTTGGCAGTGGTCATGGGGGATACCGGTAGAAGGTTTATTCATACGGAGCCTAGCGAGTGTGGGCGGTGAGGACACTCCGGCGCTTGCGGTCAAATTCCGGGTTTTATCCCGCCGTGCGGAACGTGAAGTTGATCCGCTGTCCGCCCAGTCGTGGGTGATGACCGTCCTTGAGCGGCAGCACGCCGTGATAACGCAAGCGATCCACGCCGCCCCAGACCACGATGTCACCGTGAAACAGCGGCACTCGCAGGTGTGTGTCGCCGCGCTTGAAGCCGCCGAACAGGAACATCGCCGGCAGACCGAGGGACACCGAAACAATCGGCGGATCGTAGGACCGTTCATCCTTGTCCTGATGCAGCGACATCTTGGCGCCCGGCAGGTATCGGTTGATCAGGCAGGCATCGGGCTCAAAGTGATGGAAACCGGCTGCTCGTGCGGCAACCTGTGCCATTTCCCGAAAGATCTCGGGCATCTCCGGCCAGGGCTGGCCGCTGACGGGATCGATGCGAGTGTAGCGATAGCCACTGCGATCGGTGGTCCAGCCCAGCGTGCCACAACTGCTCAAGCCGACCGACATGGTGAAACCGCCGGGGGTGACCATCTGCCGAAACGGTGCGGCCCGTAGAATCTTCTCCAGCAGCGGCAACAATTGCTCCACCCAGGGCAGGGCAAAACCCCGGAGTACGAAAGACTGTTCGCMGATTTGCTCGGTCCTGGCCGGTTGCCGGTCTTCATCGGCAAACAGCTCGAAGGTGGTTGGAGGCATCGCTTTACTGCGCATCGTGAAAGATCACTCCAAGGGTATGCCGTTTGCCGCTGTGCAGGCGACTGACACCGTGGCGCAGGTTCACCCGGTAATCGCCGCGAACACCTTTGACCGGGCGCTGATGCACGGCAAAAATCAGCGCATCGCCTTTATCGAGGCTCATCACCATGGGCCGTGATTGCATCCGTGGGCGCTGCTCGGTGAGCACGAACTCGCCGCCGGTAAAGTCTTCGCCGGGAGCGGACAGCAGAATCGCCACTTGCAGCGGGAACACATGCTCGCCATACAGATCCTGATGCAAACAGTTGTAGTCCTGCGGACCATATTGCAGCAACAGCGGCGTAGGGCGCTCCTGTCCCGCGTCATGACAACGTTGCAGGAAGGCTGCGTGTTCCGTGGGAAAGCGGCCGGGCAAGCCCATCCGTTCATTCCAGCGATTGGCCAGCGGGACAAGCCTTGAGTAGAGCGTGCCGCGCAGGCAAGCAACGATATCCGGCAGCGGGTACCTGAAATACCGGTACTCGCCGCGCCCGAAACCATGCCGGGCCATTATCACGTGCGAGCGGAAAAGCGCAGGCTGAGCGTAGAGCGCGCTGAGGTCTGCGCATTGCTCGGGGTTGAGCAGTCCTTTGATTGTCGCGCAGCCGTCCCGGTCGAGGTCTTGCTCCAGGGAAGGCCAATCCAGTGCATTGATGCGCGAGGCCAGAGGCTGTTCGCCCATTGCACGGACACCGTCGATATAACGCGCTACTGAGGTGTTGTGCGGCAAAGAAATGGACATGTCCGGCTCCTGAACTCAAGGTTGAGGTGTGCCAGTCTGGGGAGTACGAAGGCGGGCGACACTCCGGTGCTTGCGGTCTAACTCCGGAGTGGTTGTGCCAGGGGTTACAGCGCTTTGCTGACCTTTATATCGCTGATCCCGGACAAGTCGCCGTGAATCGCTTGAAGTGCCGCTCTGGCTTCTTCTTCGGTGCCGGTTTCAAGCTGGGCGAACTCGAAGCGGCGTTCTTCGTTAAGCTTGTATTTGATGACGTATTTAGTCGTTTGGGCCACGGTCGTACCTGTCTGTCGCAGTGCGGGCCGAGGTCTCAGCTGAGTTTCGAGCTGGACCGGCGGATGATTTTGATCGAGTGGGTCAGGGTCGGTTTGCGGGTCACGCTGATCGGCCGGCGGTTGACGGTGTCGATGGTGATGTTCCAGAAACCGGTGCTTGGCGCGGTGATTTTCGCCGGGAAGGTGTCGAACGCGCCGCCGTGGTAGGTGTGGCGGCCGCCATTCTTGAAGCTGCGAAAATTGGCGTCGTTCATCAGGCGGATGTTGCACATTTGGGAGCATTGAATGACGACGATGTCATCTTCATTGAGGTGCTCGCGCTGGTGGATAAATTTCATGGGGGCGCCTCCAGAAGGGCTTTTTCTACAAAATCAAAACGATAGCATGGGCGATGGCGCAGTTTATCAGCCCGAACGGTTTATTATCGGGCTACCGCGAGGTGCTTTGACAATTAAAAACAGCTATTCAGGTTTTTATGGGTGATAAAGCAGCGGTCTCCGGAGAAAAACAGTATTTGCGCTGTCGGAGGGTCTTTAAGGGAGGATTCGTATGAAGCGGGGTGTTTTGGTACTGGTGTTGGCGATGAGTGGTTGCGCGACTGTCTCGGACATTAGTCAGACGCTGCCGACCATGAATGTGATCTCGGGGAAAAAACCTCAAGCGTACGCCGACTGCGTGGCCAAGCATTTGGCCAGTACCCGAGGGGCTGTGCAAATGG
>NZ_JBFTLU010000307.1:0-10147 GCF_056396605.1 Pseudomonas sp. 05T35 | reverse complement strand
CCCATTCACTGTATGCTTGCGAACTAAAAACCAGAGTAAACCCAACCACTTCGCGACCACCATCCCCCATCGAGATAGTTACCTTATATGTATCTGGGATACTTCCAGCCATGCGCGAGCTAATTTTAATCGTGGTGTCGCTACGATCATAAGTTACATCTGCCTCCGTCAATGTTTTTACTTTCGCCTGCAGACCTTTGTAGTTCCATAGGTCCTGTGGAGTGCTCGGAGAGCTCGTAGTAATTTCGCCGAACTCGTTAGTTCCCGTCGGAAGCCAATATTGAAAACGACTGTCCCCGTCCGCCGAGTGAGCAAACAAATGACATACCGTCCGCACATGCCCCTCTTCGAGATCGAGCACTTCGGACTCTTTAATATCAAAGCCAGTAGACTTCTCTACATATCCGACAGCTGGAAACATTGGCATCACGGCAAAGTTTTTGTCGATCCGCAAAGTTCTTAGAAAGTCGTAACTATCACCATTACCATTGGATAATCCGCCGGCCTCATAGCCATAATAGAGGGCCAAAAATAGTGTATCCGGTGACGTTGAGTGATCGTACACAGCAATCGTATTGCAACCTTTTTCAATCAAATTCGGGTTGAGCTCCGGATCGCGCAAGGCATCGGACGTGCCGTAGTTTTCAATATAAACGCGCGGAATACTCCATGTATCATCGTATTTTTTATAGGCGCCATATAGACGAAACAGCGGGATGACCTTTTTGTCAGAGGACGAAATGGCATCAGGATCCTGAAACACTACTTCGGCCCAGAATATGAACAAACGATTATTGAACCAAGTCGGCCGAATGGAGTGTTCAATAGCTTTTTCGGAGATTGGTACGTTGGCACGTTTCCAGTCCGACCAGGCCACAGGCAGGGGCTTATCATATTTCAAGGGTTCAGCATCGGGGTCAGCAACGGGTGCAATAATCGGGCGCTGCCTCATGTCCAACGACCGCCAATAGTAGACGTTTTCTGCAGGCGATTTGGCGATGAAATAGTAGATACTGTTGGCGAAGTACTTGCCGTCGATGTAGCCATTGAGGCATCTGAGGTTGGCAATTTCCTCCAAACGCGCCAAATAGTCCAGCACTGCGGTTTGCACAGTATCAGGCTGAATCTGGGTTTGATTAATATCATTTTCCAGTTGTTTGAAGCTTTCGGTCTTAGTCAGCCGAAGCATTGGATCCAGGTAATTCGACGGAAAGTAATGCAACTGTTGGTTGGCTGCCCATAGTGAATACTGACTCATTTCGTCGCGCCAACTTTCCAGTTGATTCGGGGTAAAGTTTCCGGGCTGGTAACCCGGTTCCATATTCATAAAAATGCCGTGAATGTATTGCTGATGGCTGGCAATGGCACAGGCAACCGGGCTGGTGGGCACATTCTGGCTGACCTGCACATCCAGCAACCAGAGCTCATAAATTTCGTTGGGGGTCTTGATCCGGTCAGCCAATCCCTGATCAATCAGGTACTGATCGTTAGGCACGACTTCGTGCAAATACAGCGCTAACATCGCGTCACGCAAAGACTCATTAAGTGGTGCGTCAAAGGCAGTCGTCATGATCGTCCCTCAAACATTCGCAAGTGATGAATCGGGGACAGAATGGGTGGCCATGACCGCGTCACCGACGGTTTTCCAGGCATCCAGAGTGCTTTGGTGATTCAATTCGGTGGCTTGCAGCAGCGCTTTGGCGGACAACCTGCTGGCCTGGCAGGTCGCCTGGCAACGGCGTATCCAGTCCACCTGCGCCATCGAACAGGCGTGCTTTTCGCTCAAGGTGTCAGTCAGAGCCGTAATTTCTGCTTCGGACCACCCCAGCAGCCAGGCCAATGCGCTATTGGCCGTTTCGCTGGTAATCTGGCGCAGCGCCTTGTTTTTCAGTTTGGGCGTGGGCGGGTTGGCGAGGCTGAAGTAGCTCAATAGGGTGTCTTCCGATTGGCTCTGGGCGTGGAACCAATGGCTGAAGCGTTCAAACAGGTAGAGGTCGGCGAGCGAAGGTTCGCTGTTGCTGCCGGAGTATTGGTCGGCGCCTAGCCAGGTTGGGTGGACCAGAAACAGGCGCAACGCTCTGTCGCTCAAGCGCAGCTGTACAATAATCTCGGCATGCTGCGATACACGCTGGAAATGCTCGATCAGTTCAGGGCGCACCTCCCCCTTCGGAAACACTTCCATCAGAATGCTGTAGACCGAAGAATTAGCCCAATGAATAACCGCAACGCAGCGTTCCGGCGGTAGTTTTACGGTTTCCTGGAACAACCCTTCAAGCAACTGTACTTGCCTGTCATGCGCCTCAAGTAGCAACTCGACGAGTTTTTCTGCACAGGCTTGTTTTACTGGCACCGTCAGTTTGAGTGGCTTGAGCAACTCATCGACATCGGTCCTGAGCCAGGTGATCGGCTCATCTACCAGACTCAACGGCCCATCCAGCCCGCGCAACAGGCCATCTTTATCGATCAGAGCGTGGCTGATCAGCAACTCGAACCATTTGAGCTCCGCCGGGTTGGGGGTCCCGTCATCGCGGGAAGGCAGACCCAGGGCAGCGACCTGTTCCCTGGTTACGACACTGCGGCGCGTATCGTCCTGCAATTTAACCAGGCGCTTGAGCAGGTCGTCAGACAATGGCGGGTATTCAAAAGCATGGGGCGCCTGGTCGTCCTCCAGTTCGTCGACGGCAGCCAATGGGACATTGGGCCCTAACCGCTGCTGCAATTGCTCAACGGTCTGCTGGCTGTCCTTGAGCCAGTCGACGACCCAGTCCACTTGCATCAGCACATCGATGATGTCTGGAGTGTCAGGCGTTGTTCGCGGGCTCAACCGACCGCTGGCCAGTGCAGTTTTGTAACGTTGACCACCGAGTAGGCCCGCCAGTGTCAGGAGGTCAGCGACTGAAAGACCGAAGAGCTGTGCGATCCGGGCCTGGCGGTAAATCGACGAGACGGTAGGCAAGTCACGCTTGAGTGCTCCGAGTTTCTCGGTCTGCCTGGCGATCAATAACAATGACTTATCAGTCGGTTGCAAACCGAGGCCGGCACACAATTGCAGCAGGGTTTTCTGGTTGGAGGGGTTCGTACTGGTCAAATCGAATGGTGTTTGATCGAGGATCAGCGGCGTGTCGAACAGTTGCACCCGGTTGAATACCTGGTCGTAAAATGGCACCTCATCCTTGCCGCAGGCATAGGGCGTGATGCCACCCAGTATCGCGCCGAACTCTTGAGGATCAATACCGCGGCGCAAGTTCAGATAACGATAGACCCCCAGCGCACGCAAGGTATTTTCGTTAAGCACCATCCCCAGGTTAGCTGCGCCCTCGGCCCGGATCGCGCCGATGACCAGAGTGTCCAGCTTCGCGAAGGGGATGTTTGTCCAGCGTTGCAGACGGATCATTCGCAGCAATCGATCCATGCGATCGAGCGAGGTCTTGGTCAGGCGCCAGTACTTGCTGCCCCCCTGATTGACTTCCTCCAGCCCCATGGAGTTGTCGAACTTATCGCGGATAATTGACGCCGGAGTGGGTTCGCTTTCGCTATCGTAAAGGCCCGCGCCGGTTCCGTTGACGTAGCAGGCGCCATAGTGAGACGCGTGAGGAAACGGAGACACCGTACCGGTAATACCGGGGACCACTACACCAGCGTGTTGCAGGTTTTTGCTTGGGCAGTTGGGTGACAATCGCACAGCGTACGTACGTTGGCAGAGAAGCATTTCGACGTGTTCGGCGTGTAAGCCTGTGCGCTGCATAAAGTCGGTAAGGGTGGTCAAGTGCTGGAGTACTGAGCCGTCTGTTGCGTCAACGCCGAAAGACTGTTTGAAGAAGGCTCGTTCCGACGCTGTCAGGGTGTACTGCTCATCCAGTGTGAGGGTGAAACGCTGTCTGGCCAGGCTCACTGGGGCTTCAACGGTGCCGGTGGCGGTGATCAAATCGAACGTGGCGGTATAACCGGTTTCAGTTGGTTCGGGGAGCACCGCATCGACTTTGATGGATGAGACGGTGGTTGACGCTGATGCTGAGTGCAAAAAATTAAGCAACCCAATACCGGAATTGGCAGGCGTAGTGGAGTTTAGTGCCAGAATCACGGTTTCAGTCTGGTTTTCCCCCGCCTTACGAAAGGTGACGGGTGCAAGGTTTGTTCCTTCCGATGTACTGGTGGGTTTATCTGCTATGGGGGCAACTATGCCGATGTCCGCCTGCTCTAATGGCAGCAAAAAGCAGGTCCCCAATTCCGTGTGAGGGCTGAGGTGAGTGCTACCGGCGCTCTTCCAGCCATCAGTCAAATCACTGCGCGTCAGGTAAAAGTTGCTGAACACCGGCGGTTCGATCAGTAATGCCTGCCGCTGTGGACTCAACCCCGACAACAGTAGCTGTGCTTGCAGCACAGGCTTTTGCACTTCGCCATAGTGGTTAGTGGCATCCTGTCCGATCGGCATCAATAGGCTGGTCCGGTAATTCAACTCTCCCAGTCTCGGTTTTTCCTCGGATAAACCCAGCTGACATTGATGGTGGTGGAAATCATAGGGCAATTCGAGAGGGTAGCGACGCTCAGCAAGCACCTCGTTAATGGACTTTCGCTTGTCTGCCGGAATGCCATCCAGGTAAGTGCGCAAGTGGCTGCTCAGCACATCATTGACGATTTCCAGCATCGACCTGGGGGTGAAGGTGCTTTCGTGAGTAATCAGCAGATCCTTCAGGTCGGGGCGGCGTTTATCCAGCAAGAGGCGTTTGGGATCAATGCTCGTTGCTTCCAGTTGCTGGATAAACACGCGCAGCGCACTTAGGTAAGCCACCGGCGAATCAATGGCGGCAATGGCGCCGACCTTGCAGAACTCGTCCCAGTTTTCCTTGAAAAGATTGGGAAAAGTGGGTCCCACAGGCACGAGCGCGCGAACACCACTGCGCTGGGCCAATTGCTGGAAGGTACCCGATGAGGTCTTGTACTCACGGTACAAACGCGCAATCAGCGCCGCATACGCCCTGGCATTGTCGTAGGCCAGGTCGGCGTTGGCATCGCTGTGTTCGGCAAGCTGCCGAGCGAAGGCGGTTTTAGGCAAGCGAATAATGTCGAAGACCGAGGTGAATCCCATTTTCTGCATGGCCGTCTCGAAATCGACCCGGCCTTTTTCCGGCGAAATGTCGGGTTGTACGAGCGCCTTCATCAGCGAGTTGTTTTCAACGGCCATATCAATCGTTCTCCTGCCCATAAGGAACGGGCATTGAAGGAGTGCCCGGCAGGGTCAAGCTAGAGATAAACAAGGGCCGTGTAACCTGTCAGACCTGACAGGTTGATAGGGTTTACTTAGAACAAATTGGTGTTAGCAATCGAGTGCCGTGATAGGGAATACCTGACTGAAGGAGCCAAACGCCTTTCATTGGTTACCTGATGCTTGAGGCTGGCTCCTGTAAGAAATACCGGGTCGGAATAAAAAATCGCTAAAAGATACTTTAGCGAGACAGCCGCGAAGTGAGTCAGCCGTAGAGCTGCGCCTTGTTTGTGTGACCCCATCATTGATCACCGCTCGTCTGAACTGTCAGTTTTTACAGGTAGTTGTTCTTCGGGGTTTTCAGTAAACACCGCCCTACAGCAACAGATAGCCGGGCTGAAAAAGGAGCATTGAGATCATGGCGAAAAATGAGCTTGTTACGAATGAAGATGAGGATCAGCACATTTTATGGATTGAACCTTATATATTGACACCGAACCATGGCTCTACTGTTTCCCCCGGTTTTCTTATTGAAGCGATCGTCACGGTGCCACCCGCCTCTAAATGGAGAGTACAGTTCTTCTATGGCCCTAACATGATCAAAGAGTTTCAGGGAGCCCCCTTCCTTGGATCAGCAATTTCCTTCAATGTACCCAGTAACTTGATACAACCAGGCAGAGATTTCTATTTCAGGCTCGACTATGCCAAGCGCATGGTCGCTTGGGACACTTGGAGCGACTGGGCTTACTCGGGCGACTTGAAGATGGCCGGAGCGGGTAAACCACCCAGCCCACGTATTGAAGCACCTCAAGCAGGCAGTATTCACTCTCCTGGGCTTATCGATATTCGTGGGACCTGTGCGGCAGGCGCAAAAGTAGAGTTATTGAGTTGGGACAATAGCTTCCTTGACCCTGCTACCGTGAGGGGAACTACTTGGAGTTCTTCCGGCCGCGTCTGGGACGCCGGCACCAAACATGTCAAGGCTCGGCAAATCTTGAATAATCTGGCATCTGATCCAAGCGCTCAGTTGGAATTCATCGTCGGAACGAACGCCAAACCACCTGAGCCAACGATTTTCTCGCCAGAACAGGGAAAGAAGTACCCCGTCGGTTCATTGGCGATTATGGGCACCTGTTTGGAGGGAGCACAGGTTGAGGTTCTGAACTTTGATAATAGTAAGTTAGGCGATGCCAAGGTAACCGGCGCTACCTGGTCTTACAGTCGTGTCTGGGACGCTGGTACCAAGCACGTCAAGGCCAGGCAAATCGTGGATCGTGTGGCGTCTGATCCAAGCGCTCAGCTGGAGTTCTACATCGTAGCAATGTCCCAGCCAGCCGCACCGATCATCGAAGCACCACTCCAAGACAGTACTCACAACGTAGGGAATGTGACGATCAAAGGCACCTGTCTGGAGGGGGCAGTTGTCGATGTGCTGAGCTGGGATGATAGCAAGCTCGCTGTAGCTGAGGTAAACGGCAGAGTCTGGACGCTCAATTACACGTGGGATACCGGCTTCAAGCACGTCAAGGCCAGGCAAACAGTGCACCATTGGCGTTCCGATCCGAGCCCCGAGCGCGCGTTCATTGTGGGAACGCCGGGCAAGCCGCCCGAACCGCTGATTACCTATCCAGAGTCAGGGAGTAAACATGCCGTCGGTATTGTCGAGATTAGAGGGACCTGCCTGGAGAGAGCGACTGTCGAAGTCCTGAGCTGGGATAATTCTAAATTGGGCGATGCACAAGTAACCGGCAAGACCTGGGTATACCCATACACATGGGACGTCGGCGTCAAGCACGTCAAAGCTCGGCAAACCGAATACGGAAAAGTTTCCGATCCGAGCAGAGAAATCGAATTTACTGTGGGGGACCCTGCCCCTCCCCCCTCACCAGCGATTAGCAAGCCGCAGGAGGCCAGCACAGCCCTCTTTGGCAAGGTAAAAATTGAGGGGACATGTTTGGCAAGAGCGACTGTCGAGTTGCTCGCTTCAGACAATACCAAACTGGGCGATGCAGTCGTAAGCGACACTGAATGGTTTATCGATGTCGATTGGCTCCCTGGTCCCAAGCATATTAAGGCAAGACAAACAGAGTACGGCAGGGTGTCTTTGCCTAGCAATCTGCTTACCTTTTATTTGAGGCCACCCCAACTGGTCATTACCCAGCCGACCTCGCCGGTAGACCACAACCACATCATTGGTGGCACCGAGGGTTATCCAGGCGCCACGCTGAAAATGCTGGACTCAGCCAATCAACCGGTGCCCGGGARRTTCACGCAGAACGGGAAAAGCTGGACATTCGCCCCTGACCAGCCCTGGGAGGTGGGGAGCAGAACGATCAAAGCCGTGCAGACCGTTAACAGCGTAGAGTCCAACGCAAGCGRACCACGCACGTTCAAAGTAAGGCCMCCCCAACTGGTCATCACCCAGCCGACCTCGCCGGTAGACCAGAACCACGTCATTAGTGGCACCGAGGGTTATCCAGGCGCCACGCTGAAAATGCTGGACTCAGCCAATCAACCGGTGCCCGGGAAGTTCACGCAGAACGGGAAAAGCTGGACATTCGCCCCTGACCCGTCCTGGGCGGTGGGGAGTAGAACGATCACAGCCGTGCAGACCTTTAACAACGTAGAGTCCAACGCAAGCGAACCACGCACGTTTGCAGTGAAACCACCGAAGCCGGCGATCGAGCCGCCACCCAACCCGGCCGAACCGGATCAAATACTGACCATTACCGGCGTTTATTCCGATTCCGTCACCCTGGAGATGTTTACTGAAACAAACGTCGAGGTACCCGGCACCTTCAGCGACACTGGAACGACCCGCACCTTCACGCCGGACGCGGACTGGACGCCGGGCAGCAACACGGTCAAGGTCGTGCAGTTCTTTAATGATGTGGCGTCCAATCCTAGTGATGAATGCACGTTCACCGTGGAGTCAGGAGAAAAGCCTGATGTGCCAAAGTTCGAGCTGCCGTATGTTGGCTCCCAAACCCCAACGCGTCCAACCATCAGGATCAACGGCCTGCCCCATGCGCTGATCACTGTGCGTCTCAAAGACGCAGAGGAGTTGTGCTCGGAAATTGCCGATGCCAACGGCGAATTGGAGTTCAAGGTCAACCCCCCCTTGGTGCCTGGCCGTAATGATCTGGAGGCGAAACAGAAAGTGGGCGGGCCATGGTCCGAATGGAGTGGGCCCCGTCAGTTCACAGTAAAAGAGCTTCCGAAAACACCCGTCATTACTGGGCCAACCAATGGCGGTTCCACCTCTCGCAAGCTCAGGATCAAAGGCGAAGGTAAAGAAACTCGGGGGCAGATACTGCTGCGCCATGACGGGGACGCTGAGGATAAGCCGTTCGCCGAGACCAGTGGCGTGAAAAGCTGGCGCTGGGATGCGCAGGAGCTATGGCCCATCGGCAATTACACCATTTTGGCACAGCATGAAGACGACGGTKACAGCTCCCCATGGACAGAGCCACACACGTTTGAAGTGGTCGACTCCCTATACGGGATCGGCGACGCCGGCCCAGTGCTCGGCCAGCCGGTGGAAAGCACAGGGCAGAGTGTACTGTTGCGGGTTCAGGTGGTGCTCGGTGATACCAGGGAGGCGGTTGAGGGAGTGACCCTAGAGTGGCGCATTCAAGGTGAGCAGGATGTCATCGCGACGACCGTGACCGGCCCGAACGGCTGGACCCAGTATCGCTATACGCCTGGTTCTGTCGGAAAACACAAGATTCTGGCGGATATCACACGCGATAACCAGGGTGTCGTCATGACAGAACTCTTCGAGGTGACCGCCTTGTCGCACGATGACTGGGCACAAGAGGCTGAGCTTTATCTGAACGGTACACGGGTTGATCTGGCCAACGGCGATCTCGTGCTGTTAAGGGGCAAACCCTATGAACTGGAACTCAACGTCAACAGTGACAGTGTGTTGATTGGTTCCAGCGTCACGTTGCAAGACCTGTGGGGCGCGGCGGAACGTGGCCTGAAGTTTGTCCCGGATCTGGGAGCTCCGCAGCCAATAGCGGAAGGGAAACCGGTGCGTTGGTCTGTTTCTGCCGATGGGGGAGAAGGCGGTTTCTTCGGATTGAAACTGACCAACCCTGCACTGCCGGACTGGCAGTTGCCGGGGCGGGTGATTTCGGAAAGCCTGGCAGATGAGGTGATAAAAATTGAAGTTCGTGAACGCCCCATCTCGGACGTTGGCGCAGTGTTTTTCAGTGAAGAACCCGCCCCGCTCAAGTTGACCTTTGAACCCTGGATGGAAGGATTAACCGTGTGGCTGGATGAAGTGGGATCGCCCGACCTTGGGCTGACTTATTTCCCCGATCTCAAGCAGCCCCGTACAGTACCGGACAACCTGATATTAAACTGGGATGTCACAAGTAGCATTGGCACCGGTCGTTTCTCACTTCAAGTCGTCTGCCCGGACACAGCTAATCCTTTGGAGATTCCATGCCGATTGTTGCAGAGTGAGTTTGCCAAAGAGATTGCAGCAATTGAGGTCGGCGGCCGCGATGCAATTCCWTACCCAATGAGTCTTGATGGCATGGGTATCCTGTTACGCAAAGGATGGAACGACCTACAGTTCTCAATAACTCTATTTTTAAAACCAGACAGTCTCCTGACAGGCTTGAAATATAAACTGGTTTGGCTGGAGGGCGATTTAGGAGTCCCTCCCAAACAATCCATACCCTCTCTTGATCTTGAGAAAGTCATAGGAGAGGATAATAATATTACTTTTAGCTGGAAAAATTTCCGGGACACGAAAGAAGGCCGGTTCAAGCTGGCGTTTCAATACGAAGGGTGTGAGGCCGTAATACCAGGTGTTGTGGTCGAAGAGAATAGTTCATATGCCGTGCTTGGGGCACACTTCAATAACATATACTACCCTAAGCCGTTCTCACAATTTAAGTATATAACGTACGATCGAGACGGTATAAAGAG
>NZ_JBFTLU010000306.1:0-5541 GCF_056396605.1 Pseudomonas sp. 05T35 | reverse complement strand
GGTCTCGCAGGCGTGGGCCAGCAGGGTTTCACTGTCGATGTCGGGGGCTATGACAAAAATGCAGCCGGGACGTCGATCGGCCAACAACTGCTTGGTCTCGGGCAGCACCAGGTAATGATCGAGCGCACGGTGCGCGGCGGCATGGAGTTCTTTTGAATCGAGGGAGGCGTAGGGGGAGGTGCTGTCGGTTTCAGTGGGATTGGGGGTAGCTTTAGACATGGTGATGCTCCAATAGGTTAAGTTACTCCTATGAGATATCCGGGCTACCACACCCGATCGCTGAATGGGCAGCGACCCGAAAAGGTTATCCGTCCCCCATCACCCAACGCAACCGTCAAAACGTGTCGGAACCGTCCTCAGACGCGCGGGCCATTGTCCTTCAAAAACCTACGCGAGATAAACGTCCTTTTGATCGCTCCCACTCTTCAGTGGGAGCGATCTCATTCAGCCCTGACAATACGTCTCATGCAAATGCCGCCACAGCAACGCACCTGACGGCAGCTTTTCAATCACCGCCGTCGCCCGCCGATCGTTCAGCACGCCGCTCGCATCGGACTGCACTTCTCGGTAGCTGACGGTGGCGCCGCCGGCGTGTTGGTCAATCCCGCGCCATTCGCTCAGGCCGATTTTCAAGCCCGGGCGGGCGCCGCCGAGTTTATCGAACAGCTCGCTCAAACCCGGATAATCCAGCGCATTGCCGCCGGGCACGATCATTGAAAACTGCGGCGAGAAACGCGCCAGCAACTGCGTCAGTAGGCCTTTGTCGGCGGTGCCGGAAAACCATTGCTCGATGTCGACGAGGGTCTGGGTCACTTCGTTGAAGTATTCGCTGTAGTCCGTCATGCGGTGTTCTCCTTGGGTGAGTGAGGGCTAATGTGCGTCAGTAATTTCGCGGTGTCGAGGCGCAGAACGGCTGATAGGGGGAATAGCGCGAAAGCCGCTGAAGGTGCAGGCGTTTTATTGAGTTCATGAAGGATGAAGGCTGACCACACACCTCTAGCGAGGAGTGTGGTCAGGTACCTTGGCAGGGCAGGGGCAATCAGCCCTGATAGCCGTAAACGTGACCGAGTGCGCCACCTATACCCAGGGTGTTGCACGCCAGCAGAATGCGACCGTTTGCCTGTGTTTGCAGAAGCGCCGGCGTGGCCATCAGTTGAGTGTCTTCCTGGATGCAACCGTTTTGACCGAAGCTTCGGTCAATAGAGCCGTTGGCCAGATAGCGCGCGATGTACAGTCGACGGGTGCCGCCAGCGGTGACGATGCTGCCGTCCGCCTGCCGGTGCGCGCATACCCACTCGTTCCCGTGGTCGGCATTGAACGAGGTCAATACCGGGCGACCACCGTTGAACTCGGGGTAGGGGTTGCCGGTCGTGTCGAAGCCCACGAGCAGGCCCCAGTTTCGTTGACCGGAACTGGCCTGGCCAATACCCACGACGTTGCCGGCACCGGTGTCGATAAGTTCGTGAAAAATAACCGTGCCATTCGAGATTCTCAGGGTGGAGAAACCGGGCGTCTCAGAATCGCCGAAGTCAGTATCAAGTGTGCCCGTGTGAGAGTAACGAGCGACAAAGCCTTGAGTGTCGGACGTTGAATGTCGAGCACTGCCCGCGACCAGGATGTTGTTATTGGCTTGCACCAACAGCGCCTGTACTGAGGTGTCGGTGAAGGCGTGATGTTTGATTTCAAGTTGCCCGGTTTGATTAAAACTCTTATCCAGATTGCCGTGAGTGTCGATTCGCAACACGACACCGGTAGAGACTTCCTCTTTCAGATAGGTGGCGCTGACGAGGACTTTTCCGTCCGCCAGCAATTGCAGGGTGCTGGAGTCGTCAACCAACTCCCCGAGGGCACTGTTTGCAATGACCACACAGCCCTGTTTACCAAAGCTGTGGTCAACCCGACCATGTGTATCGAAGCGAGCAATCACCAGGCGTTTCGGGCTGTAAACGTTCACTTCTCGGGACCAGCCCAGCATGATGATATGGCCGTCTTCCTGAATGGCGAGCTTGCCACCTGTCGAGTCGTAGCCATCGGCGAAATTGCCTTGCGCCAGGCCCATGTCGGCGAAAGTGGTGTCTACGCTGCCATCAGGATTGAAGCGTGCCAGACCATAGATCCCTTTCAGGTCACGGGCCAGCCATGCGCTCACCAGAACTTTGTCGTTTGCCAGCACGCTGCAGCCTTTCACATGCCGATCGGTATCAAGTTCGTGCGTGAGTTCAAATAGATTGATAACGCCCTCGTGACCGAAGTCCGGGTCACGGTCGCCAGTGACAAAAAAAGTAATCTGGTTGTGGGTCATAATGTCCATATTATTTGCCTTGTATGAGTTTGAGTGTTCGACATGAATGTCGAAGTTGTTTTTTTAGATGATGTTTTTCATGAGCCTGGTAGACAGGCTTCACGAGTGAGCAAGTTATAGATCGATGGGCGGTATTACTATATTTGGTTGATGATTTAATGTGTTTGTTTATGTCGGTAGTTTGATTTGTTAGTTTGATTTGTTAGTTGGGTTTGTAGCGGTTGGCTGCGGAGCGATGTCCGCAGCGCGAGGGAGGATGTTAGAGCGTGTTATTGAGCGCGAACTTCTTTTTCAGAATGACATCGAGCAGACTTCTGGGCAGCAACGCGGCCATTAATGGCAACGCCCGACTGCCATTGCCCAAACGCAGCAAGCGCGGTGGTTTGGGTTGTTGCACGGCCTTGAGCAGATCGCTGGCAAACGTGCTCGCCGGGGTCGGGTTGTTCTGAGAGGCCTTGGCCCGGGCACGAATGCCCTCGCGCAGCGGCCACCAGGGTGATTGTTCGCTGATCAACAGCTCGGCTTCAACGCCTGCGTTTTTGGCAAAACTGGAGGCAATGGCACCGGGCTGGACTTCCATCACCCGGATGCCGAACGGCGCCAGTTCCATGCGCAGCGCATCGCTCAAGGCATGCACGGCGGCTTTCGAGGCGCAATAGGCGCCGGCGAACGGCGTGACCAAAACGCCGGAGACGCTGCCGATATTAATCACTAATCCCTTGGCGCGACGCAGTACGGGAAACAGCGCACGGGTGACACCGACCACGGCGAACACGTTGGTTTCGAATTGACGTTGCATGGCTGCGACACCGCCGTCGAGCAGTGGCCCCATGGCACCGTAACCGGCGTTGTTGATCAGGATGTCGAGGCCGCCGTATTGCTGGTTGATCCGCTCACTCAATTGTTCGAGCGCCGGTTCATCGTTGACGTCCAGTTGCACCGCAGTGAACCCGGCTGCGGCGAGTATCGCCACATCCTCAGCCTTGCGCGCGGTGGCCAGGACCTCGAACCCGGCTTTTTTGAAGGCGTCAGCCAGGGCGCGGCCAATGCCGCTGGAACAACCGGTGATTAACGCGACGGGCATGGCGCGGTCCTTGTGCAAGTAGAAGGGGGGAGGGAAGGATCAGTCAGAGAAACTACCTTGCAAATGCTCGGCGCGAAACTCCAGGGTTTGCGGGCGATAGCCAGGACGCAGCGGCGGCATCGGCAAGCAGTCTTCCCAATTGGCGCCGGCCTGCAATTCGCCGGGGCCACGGTAGCGTGGCGCGGTGTATTGATTGTCCGCCAGATTGACCGTATCGCCCGGTGCATAGGCGGCGATCCGCCAGCGCAATTCGGTCAGTGGTACGTCGTTGCCGTTGTTCAGCTTCAGTTCCAGCGGGCGATCCGCCGGGCAGTGTTCCGGTGCGTAGGTGATGCGCAACTCCAGACGCGCCAGTTGCTTGACTTCGCGGTTGTCCAGCCACACCACCCAGGTGGCCACCAACGCCAACCCGATGGCCGCCGCCAGAGAGACCGGCAAGGCCTTGGCCGGGTAGCGCAGCAACAGGATCAGCCAGGTAATGACGAGCAGGACGCCAATGAACATGAAGCGAAACCTCGGGAAGGGAGAGAGCCATCCTACCTAAGCGTAGATGTGAATGACCATGGCCGGTTTATTGAACCCTTCAAATGCTCGTGCGAGGGAGGGTGTTCACACTCGTCGACGAAACCGTCGAGCACCCGAAGTAAGGATTGAATGTCGGTTTTGGGAGGACGTTAGTGGGTGTATTAGTTGTGGGTTTTGTTGTAAGTGGATGTGAGTTATTAGGCGGTTTTAAATTATTTATATTTGGGGTGTGTTAGGTTTTTTTTAGGAGTTCAATGCGCTGTTGAATGGTAAGGGCTCCGTAATGTGATGTTAATTAAAAATAGTGTTTTATTTTCTAAAAGGATTTAGAAGTAATGAGTTATGTGGATATACGAATTGAACAGTTTCCGGTGTGCGTCAAGAAAGACGTGCCGGTCACAATAAACTATAGCCTTGTCTCGAACGGCACCCCGCCGCCGGTAGGCGCAAGGATTGTATTTGGCTTTTATGGTAATGCGACCTTCCTGCATGCGTCTACTCCCCCAAGCGGGGCAACGCTTACAGTATCAAGTAATGCGGGGTATACCTATGCGGTAATTACTATTGTTGCCCCGCAGAGTGTGGGTTGGAATACCCAACGAACCTTGACGGTTTTACCCACTGTCACGTTGGACTCTTCAAGGCTTTCTCAATTGTGTTCGATCGAAAGCTTTCAGCCTCATTCAGGCTATTGTTCCGTCTTTGCAAAGGGCGATACGACAGCTGAAGCCATTGACGCCGGTTTTGAGTTCAAGACGAAATGGCTCGATATTGAAAGCCAATGCTGGGTTTACAGTTACGGCATTGTGCTGAAAGCAGCCCGTCATGCCATTTCAAATTGGAAACTGTCGTTTGCCGATTTGCCACTGGGCACGAAAATTCACAGTGAACTTTGGGCTGAGGTGACGCACGACGGTAGCGAAGGCGTCGTCGAACTGGTCACTCCCGGTGATGACAAGTACGTATTGGAGCCGGGAAAAGACTTGCCAATCTCCATCCAGCTACGCTATCCCGCCGCTGTGGGCCAGAAACCTGAATTAGAGGAATTGCGCTATCTGGTTGCTTATTCGCGATAAGCCCAGCGCACAGGCGGCGACCCGTCAGCACAATTCGGTCAGCGGTACGTCGTTGCCGTTGTTCAGCTTCAGTTCCAGTGGCCGATCCGCCGGGCAGTGTTCCGGTGCGTTGGTGATGCGCAACTGCAGCCGCGCCAGTTGCTTGACTTCGCGGTTGTCCAGCCACACCACCGTGGCCATCGGGTTGGCGGAGAGGGTCATGCTACCCAAGCGTAGATGGGAAAACCATGCTGTTTGGAAAAACAGCATGGTTTTTTGAAGACACCATCGCGCATGTACCTTTTCTCAGCTCATCTATACATGCTGTCTGTCAACTTCAGTGTCGGGCAAGGATAATTTATCCATACGGTTTAACAAGGCAATAGATAATTACTGGGGCTATGTTGAACGGAAAAATAATATGCACTTCATAGTTTCCACCGTAATTCCCAGGGTCTGCCCACATATCGAAATGCATCTCGCTGCTGGAAGGATCAACCTTTAATTCTGTACCGGACTTGGGGGCTAGTAGTACATTGTGACCTGCGAACATCGAAGGTATCCATACTTTCGGC
>NZ_JBFTLU010000305.1:0-5569 GCF_056396605.1 Pseudomonas sp. 05T35 | reverse complement strand
GTTCAGCATTCCAGGCGCCTATTGCAGGCGCCTGGTCTTATGGCGGTTTAGCCGATCGTCATCAAGCTGGCATTACCACCTGCCGCAGCGGTGTTGACGCTCAATGCACGCTCGATCACCAGGCGTTCCAGCGCAATGTTGGTTTCGCCCTGCGACAGACCCTGAACCCCAACGATCGCTCCGGCGCGCYTGGCCACTTGCTGGCAGACCGCACGCAACTGGTCGGAATGGCCGTGATGCAGGACTGCATCGAACACCACTTCGTCCTTGTTCCAGTCCGCGACCAGCTTGATACGCGCTTGCACGTCTTTCGGCAGGCGAGCCAACAACGCTTTGCTCAGTTCACCTTCCGGCCACACCGCCGAGCCACCTACGGCCAGTACTGCAGCCAGTTGACTCAACAGATCGCTTTCGACTTCCGCCAGGCACAGCACGTGTTCACGCGGCAGGATGGCGTAGCTGTTGCGCTCGCCTGTCGGGCCGTTCAGCGTGCGGGTAATGCCGCTTTGCGATTGTGTCGTGAACTGCGTGCACAACGCGCTCAGTTCGGTCAGCTTGTGGCTGTCGGCCCAGGTTTTCAGGGCGGTCAGCGGTTTGCTCATGGCGTCACGCAGACGCACGTCCGGCGCGCTCAGGGTATCACCGCGAGCGAACGATTGTTCGATCGCGTCGGTAGGGCGCGTCGACAGCAAGCGGTACAGGTACAGCGGACCACCGGCTTTCGGGCCGGTACCCGACAGGCCTTCACCACCGAACGGCTGCACACCGACCACGGCACCGACGATGTTGCGGTTGACGTAGACGTTACCGGCGTTGACGTTGTCGATCACCTTGGCGATGGTCTCGTCGATACGGGTGTGCACGCCCAGCGTCAGGCCGTAGCCGGAAGCGTTGATCTGCCCGATCAGTTGATCGATGTCTTTGCGCTTGTAGCGCACCACGTGCAGCACCGGGCCGAAGATCTCCCGTTGCAATTCGTCGAAGCTTTCCAGTTCGATCAGGGTTGGCATGACGAACGTGCCGCGCTTGCATTCTTCCATGTCGGCGATGGCGACCTGGTAGACGTTGCGACCTTTGTCACGCATGGCCTGGATGTGTTTCTCGATGCCTGCTTTCGCTTCGGCGTCGATCACCGGGCCGATGTCCACGGACAGGCGCTCAGGGTTGCCGAGGCGGCATTCAGCCATGGCGCCCTTGAGCATTTCGATCACGCGGTCGGCGGAATCTTCCTGCAAGCACAGTACGCGCAGGGCCGAGCAGCGCTGGCCGGCACTGTCGAAGGCCGAGGACACCACGTCAATGACCACTTGTTCGGTCAGTGCCGAGGAGTCGACGATCATCGCGTTCTGGCCGCCGGTTTCGGCGATCAGCGGAATCGGACGGCCCTGGGCATCCAGACGACCGGCGACGTTGCGTTGCAGCAAGCGTGCAACTTCGGTGGAACCCGTGAACATCACGCCTTTGACCCGGTCGTCGCCGACCAGACGGGCACCGACGGTTTCACCACGACCCGGCAGCAGTTGCAGCACGCCTTCGGGAATCCCGGCTTCAAGCAGTATGCGCACGGCTTGAGCGGCCACCAGCGGTGTTTGCTCGGCCGGTTTGGCCAGTACCGGGTTACCGGCGGCCAGTGCGGCGGCGACTTGGCCGCTGAAGATTGCCAGCGGGAAGTTCCACGGGCTGATGCACACCACAGGACCCAATGGGCGGTGGGCGTCGTTGGTGAAATCGTTGCGTGCCTGCACCGCGTAGTAACGCAGGAAGTCCACGGCTTCACGCACTTCGGCAATCGCGTTGGCAAAGGTCTTGCCAGCTTCACGAGCCAATAGGCCCATCAGCGGCTGAATCTCGCCTTCCATCAAATCGGCGGCACGTTCGAGAATTGCGGCGCGCTCGGCGGGCGGGGTGGCCTGCCAGATCGGAGCAGCGTTCAGTGCGCACTGGATGGCATTGTCGACGTCGGTGACGGTGGCTTCTTGCACATGACCGACCACGTCACGCAGGTCCGACGGATTCAACACCGGTGCCGGGGTTTCAGCGCTGGCGGCGCAACCCAGCATCGGCGTGGCTTTCCAGTTGTTGTGGGCGGTGGCCAACAGGGCGCAGGACAGCGATGCCAGGCGATGTTCGTTGGCCAGGTCGATGCCGCTGGAGTTGGCACGCTCGCTGCCATAGAGGTCACGCGGCAGCGGGATACGCGGGTGCGGCAGACCGAAGCCGCCTTCCAGCGTCGCCATCTGCTCGATGCTGCTCACCGGATCGGCTACCAGCTCCTGAATCGAGATCGACTGGTCGGCGATACGGTTGACGAACGAAGTGTTCGCGCCGTTTTCCAGCAGGCGACGTACCAGGTACGCCAACAGTGTTTCGTGAGTGCCGACCGGTGCGTACACGCGGCACGGACGGTTCAGCTTGCCTTCGGAAACCTTGCCTACAACCTGTTCGTACAGCGGTTCGCCCATGCCGTGCAGGCACTGGAACTCGTACTGGCCGGGGTAATAGTTCTGACCGGCAATGTGATAAATCGCCGACAGGGTGTGGGCGTTGTGCGTGGCGAACTGCGGGTAGATGACTTCCGGCACCGAGAGCAGTTTGCGCGCGCAGGCAATGTAGGAAACGTCGGTGTACACCTTGCGGGTGTAGACCGGATAGCYTTCCAGGCCTTCGACCTGGGCGCGCTTGATTTCGCTGTCCCAGTAGGCGCCTTTCACCAGGCGGATCATCAGGCGATGACGGCTGCGGCGAGCCAGGTCGATCACGTAGTCGATCACATACGGGCAACGCTTCTGGTAGGCCTGGATCACGAAACCGATACCGTTCCAGCCGGTCAGTTGCGGCTCGAAGCACAGGCGCTCGAGCAGATCCAGCGACAGCTCGAGGCGGTCGGCTTCTTCGGCGTCGATGTTCAGGCCGATGTCGTATTGCTTGGCCAGCAGGGTCAGCGACAGCAGGCGCGGGTACAGCTCGTCCATCACGCGCTCGTACTGGGCACGGCTGTAACGCGGGTGCAGGGCCGAGAGCTTGATCGAGATGCCCGGGCCTTCATAAATGCCACGACCGTGGGACGCCTTGCCGATCGAGTGGATGGCTTGCTCGTAGGACGCGAGGTATTTCTGCGCGTCATGTTCGGTCAGTGCGGCTTCACCGAGCATGTCGTAGGAATAGCGGAAGCCTTTGGCTTCGAACTTGCTGGCGTTGGCCAGGGCTTCGGCGATGGTTTCGCCGGTGACGAACTGCTCGCCCATCAGGCGCATGGCCATGTCGACGCCCTTGCGGATCATCGGCTCGCCGCTTTTACCGATGATCCGGCTCAGGGACGAAGTCAGGCCGGCTTCGTTGTGGGTGGCGACCAGTTTGCCGGTCAGCAACAGTCCCCAGGTGGCAGCGTTGACGAACAGCGACGGGCTATTGCCCAGGTGTGGCTGCCAGTTACCGGTGCTGATCTTGTCGCGGATCAGTGCATCGCGAGTGCCTTTGTCCGGGATACGCAGCAGCGCTTCGGCCAGGCACATCAGCGCCACGCCTTCCTGGGACGACAGGGAAAATTCCTGCAACAGGCCCTGAACAATACCTGCACGGCCGCCGGCGCTCTTCTGATTGCGCAGTTTTTCCGCAATCGAGGCGGCGAGCTTGTTGGTAGCTTCGGCCATCGGCGCTGGCAGGCGAGCCTGCTCGATCAGCATCGGCACCACTTCCGGCTCCGGCCGACGGTAGGCGGCAGTGATCGATGCACGCAGCACCGATTGCGGGAGGATGCTTTCAGCGAATTCGAGGAAGCACTGATGGGCGTGATCGACGTGGACCTCGGCGCCTTCATCGGCTTCGGAGCGGGTCAAGCCGCTCAGCTCGGTCAGGGTTGCACCACCCTCGAGTTTTTCCAGGTAATTGAAAATCGCCTGTTTGATCAGCCAATGCGGCGTGCGATCAATCGAGGTCGCGGCAGCTTTGAGGCGCTCGCGGGTCGGGTCATCGAGTTTGACCCCAAGGGTGGTGGTAGCCATATTTTTATCCTCATGTTTGCCACGACTGCGTGGCATCAGCTGGCGGCAAGATTAGCCGTGCGCCGAAAGAGGTGCAACCGGGTGCAACCCTTTTTTTGTCGGAATAATCGGCAGCTTGTCAGGAAATAAATTCTGGTATGGGAGCATCGCTCCTGCTTGGTGCTTTTTACGGTAGTCGCGGAAGGTTCTTGCTCCGAAAAGGAGCAAAAAATGGTGTTTAAAAGAAATTACGTACCAGGTGCAACTTATTCCCAAGAAACTGGTTGCACCTTATTTGCTTTGTTGAATAGCATTCGCGTCCAAGGTGCAACCGCCATTGATGCGGTTCATCGGCTGATGGCTTTCCTGGGGAAACATCAGTCATAAATGCGCGGATGCCCTGATCGTCTCTCAAACGTCATTGTTTGGCGGCCGCTCAGCAGACCGCCGCTACATAAAAACAAAGCCAGGGCGTAACTCAATGAGTGCAAGCAATCCAACCTTGATCACGTTCGTGATCTACATCGCAGYCATGGTGCTGATCGGCTTCATGGCCTATCGCTCCACCAACAACCTTTCTGACTACATTCTGGGTGGCCGCAGCCTTGGCAGCGTCGTGACCGCGCTTTCCGCGGGTGCCTCCGACATGAGTGGCTGGTTGTTGATGGGCCTGCCGGGCGCCATCTACATGTCGGGTCTGTCGGAAAGCTGGATCGCCATCGGCCTGATCGTCGGTGCGTACCTGAACTGGCTGTTCGTGGCCGGCCGGCTGCGCGTGCAGACCGAACACAACGGCGATGCGCTGACGCTGCCGGATTACTTCTCCAGCCGTTTTGAAGACAAGAGTGGTTTGCTGCGGATCATCTCTGCCGTTGTGATCCTGGTGTTCTTCACCATTTATTGCGCTTCCGGCATCGTGGCCGGTGCCCGTCTGTTTGAAAGCACCTTTGGCATGTCCTACGAGACTGCATTGTGGGCCGGCGCTGCGGCGACGATTGCCTACACCTTCGTCGGTGGTTTCCTGGCGGTGAGCTGGACTGACACCGTACAAGCCACGCTGATGATCTTCGCTTTGTTGCTGACACCAATCATCGTGCTGCTGGCTACCGGCGGTATCGACACCACCTTCCTGGCCATCGAAGCACAAGATCCAGGCAACTTCGACATGCTGAAAAACACCAGCTTCATCGGCATCATTTCGCTGATGGGCTGGGGGCTGGGCTACTTCGGTCAGCCGCACATCCTGGCGCGCTTCATGGCGGCGGACTCGGTCAAGTCGATTGCCAACGCGCGTCGCATCTCCATGACCTGGATGATTCTGTGCCTGGGCGRCACCGTGGCGGTGGGCTTCTTCGGTATTGCTTACTTCTCGGCGAACCCGGCCATGGCAATGCCGGTGAGTGAAAACCACGAGCGTGTATTCATCGAACTGGCCAAGATCCTGTTCAATCCATGGATCGCCGGCGTGCTGCTGTCGGCCATTCTGGCTGCCGTGATGAGCACCCTGAGCTGCCAATTGCTGGTGTGCTCGAGCGCCCTGACCGAAGACATCTACAAATCCTTCCTGCGTAAAAACGCTTCCCAGGTTG
>NZ_JBFTLU010000304.1:0-5576 GCF_056396605.1 Pseudomonas sp. 05T35 | reverse complement strand
CGATCTGGGTGACGCCATCACGGATGCCGCTGATCAGGTCGCGCAGGGTGACGCCCATCCGTGCGATGCCTTGCTGCAACACGCCAAGTTCGTCACGACGGGTGACGTGAACATCATGGGTCAGGTCGCCGCCGGCGATGCGCTCGACCACCGCCAGGGTTTCGCGCAGTGGGCGAGTGATCTGTCGGGTGATGATCACGGCCGCGAGCACGCCGACCAGCAACGCCAGCAGTGTACTGATCAGTTGCAGGGTGCGTGCCTGGGTGCTTTCGATGTCGCGGCGATCCAGCTGGATCTGATACAGCGCATCACTGCGCGCAACGATGTCATTACCCTGGACGGTCATTTCCTGACGAGCCAGAACCGCTTCGCTGTTAGCTGCCTTGAAGGCCTGTAACGCACTGCGGTAATTCAGCAGGGCGTTTTGCAGCTGACGCAACGCGTCTTGCTGGGTGTCGGCGAAATGCGTGTTGAGTGCTTTCAGGCTGGCGATTGCCGCGTCGAGTTGGGCAACGGCTTTTTGCTCGGTGGTCGGATTACTGTCGGCGGTGTAGCCGCGGACTTCGTAGCGGGCGAGCTGAAACTGTTCCTTGGCCTCGCTAATGGCCAGGAACTGCTCGAAGCGTTGATCGCTCAAGGGCATTTGGCGCACGCGGGTGTCGATATCACCGATCAGCGTGTTGGCGCTCTCGGCATTCTCGCCCATGGCCTGACGCGCGCTGTTCCCGGTTCGATAAGCGTTACGCATTTTGTTCAACGACTGCTGGTAGGCGTCGATGACCGCGCCCTGTTCTTTGAGCAGTTTGAGGTTTTCCGGGCTCTTGAAGCTCGCTACCAGCGATTGCTGCTGGGCCTTGAAGCCGTCGAGGGCGGTTTGCACGGTCTGCGCCACGGTTTCGTCGCCGTCGGCCAGCATGTACTGCAAACGGGTAACCCGCAGTTTGGTAAGGCCCGCGTTGAGCTGAGTGATGTCGCTCATCCAGTTGCTGCGGTCGATCAGCCCACCCAGACTGGTCCAGCCGGTCAGGGCGAGAATGCACGTAAGGGCCAGCACCAGGCCGAAGCCCAGGCTCAGCTTCAGGTTGACGCTGATGTTGGCGAACCAGCTATTCATCAAAAATTCCTCCAGGAACGTTGTGCTTCTTATCGTCAGTTGGCTGGAAGATTATTTTTTTTGGAGGCCAGCAGAATGTATTCGTAGAGGGCGTATCGGCGGCAGGCGCGATAGCTGAAACGTTTTTCGTAACAAGAAAATACGGGGCATGCTTGTCGGTTGAGCATTTTTTCACATTCATTTCACTGGGTACTTACGCATCGACTTTTAATGTTGCCCGTACAATTGGGTATTCGTGTGTCCGAGGCAGTGTGAAGGTGGAGTCGAGATTGGGTCTTGCGGGTATCAAGCGTTCACTGAACAGGGGTGGGCTCACTCGCGCTAAATACATTGCCCTGGCACTACTGGCATCGCTCTTTGTTATCGCGTTGGCATTCTGGCTGTTGCGTCCCGTCGGTCCGGCGGACCTGGCCCACGGCAACATTGCCGGAGACAAGGCCCTGGCGGCCAGTTGGGCCAAGGGCAATACGATTGTGCTGATCCGTCATGTTGAGCGATGCGACCACTCCACCGCCCCTTGCCTGGACGGTGCCGATGGCATTACCGAACGCGCGCGTGCGGTGGCTGTCGGGATTGGTTCGCAATTCACTCACCTGGGCCTGACTAACGCCGACATCTACAACAGTCCGTTGACGCGGACCGTGCAAACGTCGCGCTACATGTTCAATACGCTCGGCAGTGCCCAGGATTGGCTCTTCAACTGCAAAGGCACGATGCTGCGTGACGTGTTGGCGCACAAGGTCGCCGGCCGTAACCTGGTACTGATCACCCACAGCGAGTGCATGGCGGATCTGGAAAAAGAACTKAAGTTGCCGGCATCGACCCCAGGGTATGGCGCCTCACTGTTTTTTACGCTGGATACCGCGCAAACCCAGCCGAAACTGCTGGGGCTGATCGAAGCCTCTGACTGGCAATCAGTCGATATCAAATAGCCCGGCGGGTTGATCCTCCCAGACTACTTTTGCCAGGCAATAAAAAACGGCACCTGCATCAGGTGCCGTTTTTTTTGCTGGCCGTTTTACTGTGCGACGAAATAGTAATCCTGACGCCCCACCAGCATTTTCTTCAGTACCTTCAACGGGGCCTTGGGCTCAGTCTCGGCGGCAATCAGCGCCACATGCGTGGGAGAGGCGGCGAGAAATGCCGTCAGCTCGGCTTCGGTCTGCAAGTCCTTGAGCAGGGTATGGGTGTAGAACACCGTTGCTCCGGCGGTCCGTTCGTTCGCCTGATACAGCGCAACTTCTTGTCCGTTGGCCTGCATGGTCTGGATTTGCTCGGTCAATGGCAGGAACGACAGTTTGCGGTCCGCACGCGGGACGATCCATTGGGCCGCGGCCAGATAACTGACGAACAGCACGCTGATGATGCCGATTGCGATACCGCGACGATTGCGGGCGATTTTGCCGAGCAAAGTTGATGCTTCGGTGTGCTTGCGCAAGCGCTCGTACAGCACTGCCGCATATTCTGCGGCCAGTACGGCGGCGGCCGGCGTCAGGGACATCAGGTACACCGTGCGCTTGCTCGATGCGAGGGTCAGCATGAAGAACTGGGCGAGCAGCCACAGGGTAAAGAACAGCAGGTAGCGATTGTTCGCCAGGCTCTTACGGAAATGCCACAACCCCAGGTACACCAGGATGTTCCACGGCAGGAAGGCTTCAGGCAGTTTGGCCAGGTAGTAATAGAACGGTTCGTAGTGGCCGGCCTCGACGAACGAGCCGTTGAAGCGCCCGACGCTGTTGGTCAGGAGCACTTCGGCCAGTGCCTGCGAGCCACCGCGCTGATAGAGCATGAACAGCCAGATCACCAAAGGGATCAGCCCGAGCAGGGTCGCCAGTGCCGGCCCCATCCAGCGCGGCAGGCTGAAGCGTTTGTCGATCAGGCTTTCGGCCAGCAGGTAGGCGAAGATCACCACCCCCGGCATTGCCAGGCCCAGCACACCTTTGCTCAACGTGGCGATGGCGATGCCGACAGCGAAGAGCAGCCAGCTACCCAAGGCTGCGCGCTGTTCGGCATGTTGGCGATGAGCCTGATAGAACGACAGCAGCGCCAGGGTTACGCCCAGGCTCAGCAGTGCATCTTCGCCAACACCACGAACGTTGCCCCAGTAACTGGCCATGGTCGCCAGCATGATCCCGGCAACCCAGGCGATGGTCGTTGGACGGCCAAATCGGCGCAGCATGGTGTACAGCAGCATCACGCTGAACAACCCGGCGAAGGCTGAGGCCAGGCGCACGGCCAATGGCGTGCCACCAAACGCACGGATCGCTCCGGCATCGAGCCAAAGGCTCAGCGGTGGTTTCTCCAGAAAGGGTTGACCGAACAGGCGCGGGGTCACCCAGTCGTTATCCAGGTGCATTTCCATCGCAATCCCGGCAACGCGGGGTTCGGTGGAACCTTGTAACTGGTGATTGCCAAGGGCGAAGAAGAACAGCAGGCAGGTAAGTAGCAACAGGAGTGGGGCAGGGCGTGACATAGGCATCAGGCTACCGAAGGATGAGGGCCGAGAGTAAAACAGGACTCGTAAGTATACGAGGCTACTTCTTAACAAAATGTGAATTGGAAACATCATGGGCAAGGCCGGCCGGTTTATAGCTCAGTAGAACCGGGTCGGTCACCCTTTGTATTTATTGAGGTGCGCACCTAAGGCAGATGATCAGCGGCAAAATCAGTTTCCGAACGGGCCTGTAGCTTGCCTTTGCGGCAGGCTCGTTGAAAGCGTTCGAAGTCGCGCTCGTTCTGGTCGGAATAGGTCTTGGCGTACTTGAACAGTGCATTGGCCATGACTTCGCTCTTGCCAATGTAACCGCTGATTTGTGCAGCTTGTCCGGAGGCTTTGGCGTGGGCTCGAGCCAGGGCTTTGCCACAGATGTGGCCATACGCGGAAAACGTTTCGGCATCGAAGGTTTCCAGCTCTGCCGATATTTTCATGTCCCGTAGCTGGCGTACGTAGAAGTGCTGGCCATTGGGGCTGGTGGTCCAACCGAGAAACAGATCGCTGGCCGACTGCATCAGGCGCTGGCCTTCAACCACGCGCTGGCCGTCATGGCGTATCCGCGATTTGGCTTTGACGTAATCGGCAATCACCGAACGGCGTGCTTCCTTGAGCTGCAAAAACAGTGGTCGCTCCAGATCGTCGGTCAGCAGAGCAACCAGGCAGCGCGTCCCGACGCTGCCCACCCCAACGACTTTGAACGCCAGGTCCTGGACCTGGAAGCGCGCCAGCAAATCGCGACGATCGCCCATCAGCGTGGCTCGGTAATCGTGCATGAGGCTGTCGTACGGTGGTCGCCAATCGTCCACGCGCATCCAGTCATCATTGGCGTCCAGCAGCGTGGAGTCTTTGTGCAGATGGAAGATATGTGGCAGATCATCACGGATCAGCAAGCGGCCGTGTTTATCGCGCTCGCATATCTTGGGCAGCATTTCGGCATGGGTGCGATGCTCGGCTTTGTTAATGGCGTTTTTCACATGCTCCAGCGTGCTGGTGGAGGGTTCCTGTTTGAGCAAGTCGTTGTAACCGAGGGCGTCGTACCAGATTTCCAGGGCACTCTGTTCGGCGCATTCGGCCATGCTCTCTTGATAGGCTGAGACCACGCGGCGACAGATGTCTTCCTCCACTGACGCAACGTGGCGCAGGTCGCGAATGGCGACCAGGAAGCTAGTCACCAGCCGTTTCAGGTCCCACTCCCATGGACCCGGGTGAGCTTCATCGAAGTCGTTGACGCTGAACAGCAGGTTGCGTTCCGGCGTGCCAAAACCACCGAAGTTCATCAGGTGACAATCGCCGCAAATGGTTGAATGCAGGCCCATGTCCGGCGTCCCGGACAGGTCGTGGGCGTGCAACAGGGCGTTGCCACGATAGAAGGCGAACGGCGAAACCAGCATGCGCCCGAAGCGCAATTCGTTCAGCGAACGGATTCGCCCTGCACTGGAGGCCTTGATCAAGGGGAGTGGGTCGCGATCAGTCTTGCCGAGCAGCGCCTGAGCATTGCGCGAGCACTGCTTGCGCGCATCCTTGCCCTGCTTCAGACGGTCTTTGAGGGTGGTCATGAGGTCCCTTTCGAGGTGGACTGAATGGTTGGCGCAGACCGGAAAGGCGCCGCTGGGCGAAGTGTAGGACTCGCTTGAAAGCTAGCAGGAATYCCGCTGTTAGCCAGTCTTTGCGTTGGCTGACAATATCGAGCGGGTCGATACGATGGCCTAGTTGTCGCCTTGGCGAGCCCACTGAAAAGCCGACTAGTCTTTAACCCATCGATGGGCTTGCCGAGGTGTTAGGAGGCGTGTGCTTTCGTTGCTGATCGCGTGGTTGCTGGCATTCTTGATTGGCTGGGTTTCGCAGCGGATGGGCATGTGCCTGGTCAAAGCCAGCGCTTTAATGCTCAAACGTCGACCCACCTTGTTCGTGGCACTGGTGTCCTGCGGGTTGTTTGGCCTGCTGCTGGCGCCGCTTTATCGCTATTTC
>NZ_JBFTLU010000303.1:0-7003 GCF_056396605.1 Pseudomonas sp. 05T35 | reverse complement strand
GCACTATGCCTTGCAGGACGCTGTGCAGGCTCATCGCGACCTGGAGTCACGCAAGACCACGGGTTCATCGATTTTCGTTATCTAACGGAGCCGCCTGCCATGAAAGTCGAACAATTGACCTGCAGCATCGGTGCGGAACTGGTCGGCGTGAACCTTGCGGATGCGGTCCATGACGACGGTCTGTTTGCCGAGATTCGTGCTCAGTTGCTCAAGCATCGGGTGGTGTTCCTGCGCGATCAGGACATCACTCGCGCCGAGCATGTGGCCTTCGCCCGTCGCTTCGGCGAGCTGGAGGATCATCCGGTGGCTGGCAGTGACCCGGATCATCCGGGCCTGGTGCGCATCTACAAAAGCCCGGACCAGCCGATGGACCGCTACGAGAACGCCTGGCACACCGACGCGACCTGGCGCGAAGCACCGCCGATGGGCTGCGTATTGCGTTGCGTGGAGTGTCCACCGGTTGGGGGTGACACCATGTGGGCCAACATGGTGGAGGCCTACGCGCGCTTGCCGGATGACATCAAGGTGAAGATTGCCGATCTGCGCGCCCGCCACAGTATCGAAGCCAGCTTTGGTGCCGCCATGCCGATCGAAAAACGTCTGGCGCTCAAGGCGATGTACCCGGATGCCGAGCACCCGGTGGTGCGTACCCACCCGGAAACCGGGGAAAAGGTGCTGTTCGTCAACGCCTTTACCACCCACTTGAGTAACTACCACACCCCTGAGCGGGTACGTTTTGGCCAGGACGCCAACCCCGGCGCGAGTGAGCTGCTGCGCTACCTGATCAGCCAGGCGTACATCCCCGAGTATCAGGTGCGCTGGCGCTGGAAACCCAACAGCATCGCCATCTGGGACAACCGCAGCACCCAGCACTACGCCGTCATGGATTACCCGCCGTGCCACCRCAAGATGGAGCGAGCCGGGATCATCGGCGACAAGACTTACTGATCGACCGTCTCTGCATTCGTACTTGCTACAGGCTTGCCCGGCACGCCCCCGGCGTGGGCGCACAATCATAATAAAAGGAGTAACTCATGCAATTCTTCGACGATTCCCTGCACCCGGAAAACATGGAAAAAGTGGTCATCACCGTGGCCCCGTATGGCCCTGAATGGATGCCGGAAGACTTCCCCGAAGACATCCCGCTGACCATGGATGAGCAGGTGCAGAAGGCGGTCGATTGCTATGAGGCCGGTGCCACGGTGTTGCACCTGCATGTGCGCGAACTGGATGGCAAGGGTTCCAAGCGTCTGTCCAAGTTCAACGAGTTGATCGCCGGTGTGCGCGAAGCTGTGCCGGACATGATTATCCAGGTCGGTGGTTCGATTTCCTTCGCGCCCGAAAGCGATGGCGAAGCCGCCAAGTGGTTGTCTGACGATACGCGCCACATGCTGGCTGAGCTGACGCCAAAACCAGATCAGGTCACCGTGGCCATCAACACCACCCAGATGAACATCATGGAGTTGCTGTATCCGGAATACCTGGAAGGCACGTCCCTGGCGAACCCGGCCTATCAGGCGGCCTACAGCGAGATGACCGTGCCGGCAGGCCCGGCCTGGGTCGCGGAGCACTTGCGGCGGCTGATGGCGGCGGGTGTGCAGCCGCATTTCCAACTGACCGGCATGCATGCCATGGAAACCCTGGAACGCCTGGTGCGCAAGGGCGTGTACATGGGACCGTTGAACCTGACCTGGATCGGCATCGGCGGCGGTTTCGATGGCCCCAATCCGTTCAACTTCTTCAACTTTGTCCATCGCGCGCCAGATGGCTGCACCCTGACCGCCGAATCGCTGCTCAAGAACGTGCTGCCGTTCAATGTCATGGCTATGGCTATGGGGATGCATCCACGCGTAGGTATTGAAGACACGATCATTGACCAGAAGGGCAGGCGTTTCAGCTCCGTGCAGCAGATCGAGCAAACCGTGCGTGTCGCCCATGAGCTGGGGCGCGAAATCGCCAGCGGCAAAGAAGCCCGTGAGATCTACCGCATCGGTGTGCAGTACCAGAGTATCGAAGAAACCCTGTTGGCCAACGGCATGGCCCCCAACCGCAAGGCTGGCCAGAAAGGTGTGCCGCAACGCGGCTGACCGGCAACAAAGGCGGGAGGCCGATGGCCTTCCGTTCGCTGCATTGCAACACGCTCGATAACAACAATAAAACAAAGTTTCGAGGAGGCTGCATGGCCTTTCACCCAATCGCCGCGGACGATGACGACGCCAGTGGTGTCGGTATTGCGCGCCAATATGCCTGGATTGTCTTTGCACTGACGTTCGGCCTGTTGATTTCCGATTACATGTCGCGTCAGGTGCTGAACGCGGTGTTCCCGATGCTCAAGAGCGAGTGGGCCCTGAGCGACGGCCAGCTCGGCCTGCTCAGTGGCATTGTCGCCTTGATGGTGGGGCTGCTGACATTTCCGCTGTCGTTGCTGGCGGATCGCTTCGGACGGGTAAAAAGCCTGGCGCTGATGGCCCTGTTGTGGAGCCTCGCGACCCTGGGTTGCGCGCTGGCGCAGGACTACCCGCAGATGTTCATGGCCCGCTTCATGGTGGGTGTCGRCGAAGCGGCTTACGGCAGCGTCGGTATCGCGGTAGTGATTTCGGTCTTTCCCAAACACATGCGCGCAACCCTGGCCAGCGCCTTCATGGCAGGTGGCATGTTCGGCTCGGTGCTGGGTATGGCTCTGGGCGGTGTACTCGCTGCCAAGTTGGGCTGGCGCTGGTCGTTCGCCGGCATGGCGCTGTTCGGCCTGCTGCTGGCGGTGCTTTACCCGCTTATCGTCAAGGAAGCGCGCATCGCTCCTCAACGTGCCGCTCACGCCGCGAATAAGGCGGCAGCGGTCAAGCGCCCGCTCAGCACGCTGTGTTCCAGCCGTTCGGTGATCGCGGCCTATATCGGCAGTGGCTTGCAACTGTTCGTCGGTGGCACCGTGATTGTGTGGATGCCCAGCTACCTCAATCGTTATTACGCCATGGCAACGGACAAGGCCGGCGGTGTCGCGGCGATTATCGTGCTGTGCAGCGGGGCGGGGATGATTCTGTGCGGCATGCTCAGCGACCGGCTGTGTCGGCACTCGCCGGAGCGCAAGGTCGCCCTGGCCATCGCTTATTGTCTGGGCAGTTGCCTGTTGCTGTCGGCGGCGTTCGCCTTGCCGGCGGGGCCTGCGCAACTAATGCTGATCTGCCTCGGCATGCTGATTGCCGCCGGCACCACCGGACCTGCCGGGGCGATGGTTGCCAACTTGACCCACCATTCGGTCCACGGCACGGCATTCGCCACGCTGACCCTGGCCAACAACATGCTCGGCCTGGCCCCGGGGCCGTTCATCACCGGCAAGGTGTCCGACGTCATCGGCTTGCAGGCTGCTTTTCAATGGGTGCCCATGGTCAGCATCGCAGCAGCGGCCGTGTTCTTTTATGCCAAGTGTCATTACCACAAGGATATCGCCCGGCTAGCGGGTGAGCGGGTCAACGATTCGATTAGTGAAGCTGTGTTAGAGGTGAAGGTGTGAGTGGTCGTTTACGGATTGATGTGTTCTTCGATTTCATCTGCCCCTGGTGCCTGATCGGCAAGCGCCAACTGGAGCACGCGCAGGACCTGCTGCGCATCCAGCAAGCGGGAGTGGAAATCACTACGGTGTGGCATGGGGTGCAGTTGTTGCCACAACTGCCGGTACAAGGTGAGCCCTTCGCCGAGTTCTATCTCAAGCGTCTGGGCAGTGCTGAAGCCGTACGCATGCGTCAGGCCCAGGTGCAGCAGGCCGCGATGGCGGTAGGGGTACCCATCGACCTGAGCCGCATCGCCACCATGCCTAATACTGCTGATGCCCATCGCTTGCTGGAGCGTGCCGCTGTGCTGGGCAGTACGGCACAACGTGATGTCTTGCTTGAGCGGCTGTTCGCCGCCTACTTCCARTACGGCGAGGATTTGGGTTGTCATGAAACCTTGATTGCCATCGCCCAGGCGTGTGGCTTCGACGCTGATGCCATGGCCGCCGTTCTGCAAGGTGACGGCGATCCTTACGTCGGCAACGAGGCAGGCGCTGGCAGCGGTGTGCCGTGTTTTCAATTCGACCGTCGTTTGACGGTGGTCGGCGCGCAGCCTGCCGAGGTGCTGTTTGGCGCCATGGGTGAAGCCCTGCTCGATAGCCATCGCTCACGGCTTCCAGCATGAGTCGGCGTGTCCCCGTGCCTGCCGGAAAACTTCCGCAGGCGGGTGGCCGTGCGTTAATTGAATTCGAGAGTAAAAGCCTGGCGTTGTTCAACGTCGAGGGCGATCTGTTTGCCATCGACGACGGTTGCCCGCATCAGGGGGCCTCGCTGTGCGGCGGGCGCCTTGAGGGGAGGGTGATTCAATGCGGCGCCCATGGCCTGCGCTTCGATCTGCGCAGCGGTTACCTGCTCAATTCAACCCAACTCAAAGTCGCCAGTTACCCGGTCGAGGTTGTCGACGGCCAGGCTTTCATCGTCATCGTTTCTGAGGAATCCGCGCCATGAKCGTCATTGCTCTCACCCATATCCATAGCCGAACGCGCGAATTGGCGCCGGGGTTCATCGTCAGTCTGATCGTTGCGGCGGCAGCCTCCTTTTTGTCCGAGCGCTACGGTGCGCCGGTGATGCTGTTTGCCTTGCTGTTGGGCATGGCGCTCAACTTCCTGGCCAGTGACGGCGCGTGCAAGGCCGGCATCGAGTTCACCGCCCGCACCGTGTTGCGCATTGGTGTGGCTCTGTTGGGGATGCGCATCACACTGGAGCAGATCGCCGCGTTGGGCTGGAAGCCTTTTGCTCTGGTGGTGATTCTGGTGGTGGTGACGATCGGCGTGTCGGTAGTCGCGGCCAAGGCGCTGGGCTTTCAGCGCTTGTTCGGCATGCTCACCGGTGGGGCTACCGCGATCTGTGGCGCCTCGGCTGCGATGGCGCTGGCGGCGGCGCTGCCCAATCATCCGCAGAAGGAACGTGCCACGCTGTTCACCGTCATAGGGGTGTCGGCGCTGTCCACCACGGCGATGATCCTTTACCCGATGATTGCCAACTGGCTGTCGTTGTCGCCACAAGTTGCAGGGATGTTCCTGGGCGGTACCATCCACGATGTTGCCCAGGTAGTCGGTGCCGGTTACAGCCTGTCGACCGAGACCGGCGACATAGCCACTGTGGTCAAGCTGATGCGGGTCGCCATGCTGTTGCCGGTAATCCTCTGCGCCACCCTGATCACGCGTATGCAAGGCGCCGACACGTCCGGCAAACGGCCACCGTTGCTGCCGTGGTTCGCCGTCGGTTTTCTGCTGCTGGCCTTACAGGGCTGCATTGTGTTGGCTCCTTGGTGCAGTGAGGCTCTCGGCCGGTGTCACGCATACCGGTTCTTTCGCGGCGACTGTACCAGCAGTCGCCGTTTTTTTTTGGTTGAAGTTCCGGTGTCTATTTCAGGTGGTTCAGGGTTCTGTGGAACCGGGCAGTATGGTCGGGTTCATTGGTGCTTTGGCCGCCTGTTTTTGTGCGCTGCGCCACGCGGCGGGTGGCATGCCGAACTGGGTGATGAACCAGCGTGTGAAGGAGCTCGCCATGGAGTAGCCGAGCATGTCGGCGATCCGGCCCAGCGAATAATTCGGGTTTTCCAGGTAGCGCAGCACCAGGTCGCGGCGCACGTCGTTGATCAGGTCGTTKAAGGCGCAGCCGTCGTCTTTGAGGCGGCGCTGCAGGGTCCGAACGTTCATGCCCTGGGTCTGGGCGATTTGCTCGATGGTGGCGCGCCCCATTGGCAGCAGCAGGTAGATGGCTTTGCGCACTTCGAACAGCATCGACGGTCCTTCGTGGCTCAGCAGCGAGTCGAGGTAACTCTGGGCGTAGCGAGCCATGGCTGGATCGGCATGGGGGTTGGTCATGTCGAGGCTGGCATCGGAACAGACAATGCCGTTGAACTCGCTGCCGAACTCCAGGTTGCAGCCGAACAGGCGACGATGCAGTTGCAGGTTGTCGGGGGGCTGGTGCGTGAAGTTGACGCTGTAGGGATGCCAGTGTGTGCCGAGCAGCGCCGCGCACAGGCGGAACATAACGCCGATTGCAAGCTCCGTGGCCTGTCGGCTGGGCATCGGTGATTCGGTGACCACCTCTTCGCGAATGATCACCATCTTGCCGGCCTCTTCAATGAAGATGGCCAGCGAATCGTTCAGCAGATGACGGTAGTGCACCACGACCTGAAAAGCATCACGCAGCGTCCGCTGGTGGCTGAGCAGCAGGCTGACCACACCGAAGTCCGAGAGCTGGCGCGATTCGGCCATGCTCAGGCCGAAGCTCTGACAGCCGCTGGCGGCGGCCGACTCCTCCAGCAGACGCACGGCGGCATCGATGGGAATCCGGTGTTCAGGGGCTTGCAATTGGGCCTTGCTCAGGCCGACGGCAGCCAGTAAGTCGCGCGGATTGAACCCCAGGTACTGACTGACCTCCAGGTAGTTGGTCAAGACGGCGGCGCGAACAAGCTTGGTCATGCGAAGGTCTTTCCTGGGCAGATTCCGATGGAAATGAGCGTGGCGACTATATCCAGCACATCATCAATTGAACAGTTATGACGTCATCGATGGCACTCCCCCAATGCTGTCGGCAATGACGGTCGCCTGATGGATCAATCGACTCACATCCATTGATTACAGTGGCTTGGGCCGGAGTTGTAGTGTTTTTTGATCAGTGGTCGCGCCACGCCAACACCTGGAAATCTGTCATCAAAAGAAAAGTCACTGACGCCGAATGAAAAGCGCCACGGGTAGGCGCTCTTTAATGTCGACACTACAAAAAGCTTCTGGCGAAAGAGCCGGTCGAGTCATCGAGAAAGCGAAGGTGTTGATGTGGACAAACTGCAAACTGCCGCAACCGTTCTGATCGTACCGGGCCTGCGCGAGCACGTTGCCGAACATTGGCAAACGCTGCTTGAGGCCCGCCTGAGCAATGTGCGCAGTGTGCCGCCGCTTGAAACCGACAAGCTCGACTGCAGCAAGCGGGTCCAGGCAATCCAGCAC
>NZ_JBFTLU010000302.1:0-8320 GCF_056396605.1 Pseudomonas sp. 05T35 | reverse complement strand
GTGCCAGATGACATCAATATTGATTGATCCGCCGCTATCGCGAGCAGGCTCGCTCCCACAGGGAATGGTGGTGGACACATGTTGTGTGTGCACCGCCAATTCCACAGGGGTTTAGCCGTCAGACAGTGTGCAGATACCAGTTGTACTCAAGGTCCGAGATGGAGTTCTCGAACTCGGCCAGCTCGCTTTCCTTGCACGCCACGAACACGTCGATGTACAGCGGGTCGATGTACCTGGCCATGACTTCGCTGTCGTCCAGCTCGCGCAGTGCATCGCGCAGGTTGTTCGGCAGGCTCTGTTCGTTCTGCTCGTAGCTGTTGCCTTCCACCGGTGGGCCCGGCTCGATTTCGTTGGTCAGGCCGTGGTGAATACCGGCCAGCACCGAGGCCATCAGCAGGTACGGGTTGGCATCGGCGCCAGCCACGCGGTGTTCGATTCGCACGGCGTCTGCGGAACCGGTGGGCACACGGACCGCAACGGTACGGTTGTCGATGCCCCAGCTCGGCGAGTTCGGCACGTAGAACTGTGCGCCGAAACGACGGTACGAGTTGACGTTCGGGCAGAGAAAGGCCATCTGCGCCGGCAGGGTCTCGAGCACACCGCCGATCGCGTGACGCAGTGCGGCGTTCTGCTCGGGATCCTCGCTGGCAAAGATGTTGTTGCCTTCTTTGTCGAGAATCGAAATGTGCACGTGCAGACCGTTGCCCGCCTGGCCCGGATACGGCTTGGCCATGAAGGTGGTGTCCATTTCATGGTCGTAAGCGATGTTCTTCACCAGACGCTTGAGCAGCACCGCATAGTCGCAGGCCTTGATCGGGTCGGAGACGTGATGCAGGTTCACTTCGAACTGCGCCGGCGCACTTTCCTTGACGATGGCGTCAGCCGGGAYGCCCTGCTCTTTCGCGCCTTCAAGGATGTCTTGCAGACAATCGACGTATTCGTCGAGGTCGTCGATCAGGTACACCTGGGTCGACATCGGACGCTTGCCGGAAACCGGTGAGCGTGGCGACTGCGGACGACCGTTCACGTTGTCCTGGTCGATCAGGTAGAACTCGAGTTCGAACGCGGCGCAGATGGTCAGGCCCATTGCATCGAACTTGCGCACCACATTGGCCAGCACTTCACGCGGGTCGGCAAAGAACGGCTCGCCTTCGAGTTCGTGCATGGTCATCAACAGTTGCGCGGTGGGGCGCTTCTGCCAAGGCTCGATGCTCAGGGTGCCGGGAATCGGGTAGCAGATTCGGTCGGAGTCACCGATGTCCAGGCCCAGGCCGGTGCTTTCCACCGTGGAACCATTGATGTCCAGAGCGAACAGTGACGCCGGCAGGTTAATGCCTTTTTCGTAAACCTTATGAAGACTGGTGCGCTCGATGCGCTTGCCGCGCACCACACCGTTCATATCCGCAATCAGAAGGTCGACGTACAAAACCTCAGGATATTTCTTAAGGAATGCGTTTGCTTCGTTGAGTTGAACGGCACGCAGAGGGACCGACATGATGCACCTATTAGCTGTTAATTATTATGTTCACCGCACTTTCACGAGCCCAGTCAAACCGAAAGGCAAAGTGAAGTCAATAGCGAACGAAGCGCCTTTCACGTTGAATTTATTGGCCGCCTCAGCCACCAACCACCCTATTTACTGCCTGAAACCCGCGCCACCCCGGATTCCCGACCGTTTTTGCGTTTAGAATTTTTTACATGAGAGTTGTTAATTAAAATCAACGAGGCTAAGCTCCGGAAAAGCTCGTTCAAGTGTGAAACTTCGAGGTGATAAAAATGGCACTCAAGCCATTGATCGGCGTTACTGCGTGCGTCAAACAGATTGGCCTGCACCCCTACCACGTCAGCGGCGACAAGTACTTGCGTGCTGTCAGCGTCGCGGCTCTGGGGCTGCCGGTGATCATTCCTTCCTTAGGCGAACTGACCGAGATTGATGAGCTGCTCGCGCATCTCGACGGCTTGTTGCTGACCGGTTCGCCGTCGAATGTGGAGCCCTTCCACTATCAAGGCCCCGCCAGCGCACCCGGCACGGATCACGATCCTGCCCGGGACAGCACCACCCTTCCCTTATTGCGTGCAGCGATTGCCGCCGGTGTCCCGGTGCTCGGTATCTGTCGCGGCTTTCAGGAAATGAACGTGGCGTTCGGCGGCAGCCTGCATCAGAAGGTCCACGAACTGCCCGGCATGCTCGATCACCGGGAAGCGGATCATCCGGACCTGGCGGTGCAGTACGCACCGGCTCACGCGGTCAATGTGCAACCGGGCGGTGTGTTCCAAGCGCTGGAATTGCCGCCGGTGTTCCAGGTCAATTCGATTCACAGCCAAGGCATCGACCGACTGGCCCCCGGCCTGCGCGCCGAAGCCATCGCTCCCGATGGCCTGATCGAAGCGATTTCCGTTGAGCACAGCAAGGCCTTCGCCCTCGGCGTGCAATGGCACCCGGAATGGCAGGTCCTGGACAACCCGGTGTACCTGCGCATCTTCCAGGCGTTTGGCGACGCGTGCCGGCAACGGGCGGCGCTGCGTAATCCGCGCTGACTGAACACTCGATTAATCCATTTACTGCCCACGTGAGTCGGGCGGGCGCGCCCTTGCGCATCCGTGACTCACGAAAACGACACACCGCAATAACAACAAGTACGACCAGGCAGCCAGGACGGCGGCGCCGAATTGGCCCAGGCCGGACGATACCCAGCAAGCGCGATCCCCTGTGGGAGCGAGCCTGCTCGCGAATGCCCGCTGAACTGACTGGCATCGCCCGGTGCGGGTTCGCAATCAACTATTAAGTCAGGCCGTATTGGCCCGACGACTGACACCTGTTGGGAGTTTCACATGGCAAACGCCTCCAGCATTTACAGGAAGGCTCTGGAAGGTAATCAGCAACCGAAAAAGGTTCTGGTGAGAGTCGACCGCGTAACCAAGAAATTTGACGAAACCATTGCCGTAGACGATGTGTCCCTGGACATCCACCAAGGCGAAATCTTCGCCATGCTGGGCGGTTCGGGTTCCGGCAAATCGACACTCCTGCGCATGCTGGCAGGCTTTGAGCGACCGACCGAAGGGCGGATCTACCTCGATGGCGTGGACATCACCGATATGCCGCCGTACGAGCGGCCGATCAACATGATGTTCCAGTCCTACGCACTGTTTCCACACATGACCGTGGCGCAGAACATTGCCTTCGGCCTGAAGCAGGACCGTCTGCCCGCCAGTGAAATCGAAGCCCGCGTCGAAGAAATGCTCAAGCTGGTGCACATGACCCAGTACGCCAAGCGCAAGCCGCATCAGCTCTCTGGCGGTCAGCGTCAGCGTGTTGCGTTGGCTCGTTCGCTGGCCAAGCGTCCGAAACTGCTGCTACTCGATGAGCCGATGGGTGCATTGGATAAAAAGCTGCGCTCGCAGATGCAACTCGAGTTGGTGGAAATCATCGAGCGCGTCGGCGTGACCTGCGTCATGGTGACCCACGACCAGGAAGAGGCCATGACCATGGCCCAACGCATCGCGATCATGCACCTGGGCTGGATCGCCCAGATCGGTAGCCCGGTCGACATTTATGAAGCGCCGGTCAGCCGCATGGTCTGCGAATTCATCGGCAACGTGAACGCCTTCGACGGCACCGTTGTAGAAGATCTGGAAGGTCACGCGATCATTCACAGCCCGGACCTGGAACAGAAGATCTACGTCGGTCACGGCGTGAGTACGTCGGTGCAGGACAAGTCGATCACCTACGCCATCCGCCCGGAAAAAATGCTGGTCAGCACCCTCAAACCCGATACCCGTTACAACTGGTCTCAGGGCAAGGTGCATGACATCGCCTACCTCGGCGGGCACTCGGTGTTTTACGTGGAGCTGCCTGGCGGCAAGATCGTGCAGTCGTTCATGGCCAACGCCGAACGCCGTGGCACACGCCCGACCTGGGACGATCAGGTCTACGTCTGGTGGGAAGACGACAGCGGCGTGGTACTGCGCGCATGAACACTCTCACTCAGCAGTTTCAGCGGTCTTTGCCGAGCGGCCGTAAAGTCGTGATCGGTATTCCATTCCTGTGGCTGTGCCTGTTCTTCATGCTGCCGTTTTTCCTGGTGATGAAGATCAGTTTTTCCGAAGCAGCCCTGGCCATTCCACCCTACTCCGAGATCTACAGCTTCGCCGAACAGAAATTCCATCTGCTGTTGAACCTCGGCAACTACGCCATGCTGGGCGACGATGAGCTGTACATCTCGGCTTATCTGGGCTCGTTGAAAATGGCCGCCCTCAGCACGGCGATGTGCCTGGTGATCGGTTTCCCGATGGCCTACGCGATTTCCAAGGCCAGCAAGGAAGCGCAGAACGTCCTGCTGCTGCTGATCATGATGCCGACCTGGACCGCCATCCTGATCCGCGTGTATGCGTGGATGGGCATCCTCAGCAACAACGGTTTGCTCAATGCCTTCTTGCTCTGGACCGGACTGATTTCAGAGCCGATCGAAATCCTCAACACCAACACCGCGGTCTACATCGGCGTGGTGTATGCATACCTGCCGTTCATGGTGCTGCCGCTGTACGCCAACCTCGTCAAGCATGACGGCAGTCTGCTGGAGGCCGCATCGGACCTGGGTTCAAGCAACTTCAACAACTTCTGGAAAATCACCGTACCGCTGGCCAGGAACGGCATCATCGCAGGCTGCATGCTGGTGTTCATTCCAGTGGTCGGTGAGTTCGTGATTCCGGAACTGCTCGGCGGCCCGGAAACCCTGATGATCGGTCGCGTGCTGTGGCAGGAGTTCTTCAACAACCGTGACTGGCCAGTGGCGTCTGCATTGGCGGTGGTGATGCTGGCGATCCTGATTGTGCCGATCATCCTGTTCAACCGCAGCCAGGCCAAAGAGATGGAGGGACGGGCATGAACCGTTTCGGATTTTCACGAATGATGCTGGTGCTCGGCCTGCTGTTCATCTACATGCCGATGCTGATCCTGGTGATCTACTCGTTCAACGCCTCGAAACTGGTGACAGTCTGGGGCGGCTGGTCGGTGAAGTGGTACGTCGGCCTGCTGGACAACACTCAACTGATGGGCTCGGTGGTGCGCTCGCTGGAAATCGCCTGCTACACCGCGATTGCCGCCGTAGCACTGGGGACACTCGCCGCTTTCGTGCTGACCCGCGTCACCCGCTTCAAGGGCCGCACGCTGTTCGGCGGCCTGGTCACCGCGCCGCTGGTGATGCCGGAAGTGATCACCGGTCTGTCGCTGTTGCTGCTGTTCGTGGCGATGGCACAGATGATCGGCTGGCCGCAGGAACGCGGCATCGTCACCATCTGGATCGCCCACACCACGTTCTGCGCCGCCTATGTGGCGGTGGTGGTCTCGGCGCGCTTGCGTGAGCTGGACCTGTCCATCGAAGAGGCSGCSATGGACCTCGGTGCSCGGCCRTKGAAGGTGTTCTTCCTGATCACCATTCCGATGATCGCRCCSTCGCTGGCCGCCGGCGGCATGATGTCGTTYGCCYTGTCGCTGGATGACCTGGTGTTGGCGAGTTTCGTCTCCGGGCCGGGCTCCACGACCTTGCCGATGGAAGTGTTCTCGGCCGTRCGYCTGGGCGTGAAGCCCGAGATCAATGCGGTGGCCAGCCTGATTCTGYTSGCGGTGTCGATCGTGACCTTCATGGTCTGGTWCTTCAGCCGCAAGGCCGAAGCCACTCGCAAGCGCGCGATCCAGGAAGCCATGGATCAGACCGCCAGCGAATCCTGGACGCAACCGGCTTCACAACGACCTGCTACCCAACAGATCGGTGCGACGGCTTAACGCCGTCGCGTTTCATCGCGACAGCACTGAATAGATAACGGCACGCCTTTGGGCGTGCCACGCAATTCCGTTCACGCAGCGCCTTACCACCGCCGCAGTTACACGAACGGCCTCACCTGGCTCCTCGGTTAAGGTGATTTTGGGCGCCCTCGGGCGCCCTTTTTGCTTTTGGCAGTTATCCCACTATCGTCAGAGCTTGGCGATCGAGACCTCAGTGGATTTGACGAACGCGATGACCTCGCTGCCCACCACCAACTCGAGATCGCGAATCGAACGCGTGGTAATCACCGAAGTGACAATCCCGGAAGCGGTTTGTACATCGACTTCAGAGACCACCGGCCCTTCCAGGATTTCCTTGACGATGCCTTTGAACTGATTGCGGACGTTGATCGCTTTGATGGTCATGACTAGGCTTCCTGTCGAAATGGCTACATGAGCACGGCTGTGCACAGCCTTAAAATGCACCCGATTGAAAACAGAACAAAGGAATAAATAACTAGATATTTATTCCTTTTAAATATATGCAATGGATGGCGTCGAGTGTGCGATAGAACCTCTTGGCTTCGCTGCGGCCCAATTTCTATTCATCAAGTCTCGTCTGGAGGTTGTGATGCGAACGCTTGAACTGGCTGGGGTGCCCGTCCCTGTCATTGGTCAGGGCACCTGGCGCATGGGTGAAGATCCGCAACAACGAACCCGTGAAATCGCTGCATTGCGCACCGGCATCGAGCTGGGAATGACCCTGATCGACACCGCAGAAATGTATGCCGAGGGCGGCGCGGAGGAAGTGGTTGGCAAAGCCATTACCGGTGTTCGCGATCAGGTGTTTCTGGTCAGCAAGGTCTACCCGCACAACGCCAGCCAACGCGGTATTCCTCTGGCCTGCGAACGCAGCTTGCGCCGTTTGGGAACCGACTACATCGATCTGTATTTGCTGCACTGGCGCGGCCAGTTTCCGCTCGCAGAGACCGTCGATGCTTTCGAACGCCTGCGCGACGACGGCAAGATTGGCCGTTGGGGCGTGTCGAATTTCGACGTAGCGGACTTGCACGAATTGGGCTCGGACGCCTGCGCCACCAATCAGGTGCTCTACAACCTCGAGGAGCGCGGCATCGAATTCGACCTGCTGCCCTGGTGCCAGCAACAGCGCATGCCGTTGATGGCTTATTGTCCGATTGCCCAGGCTGGGGGCCTTCTGGTCGAGCCGGTGCTGAAGCAGATCGCCGCACGCCATAACGTCACTGCGGCCCAGGTGTCACTGGCCTGGATTCTGCGTCAGGACGGCGTGATTGCCATTCCCAAAGCGGTACATCCAGAACACGTGCGGTTGAACGCTGCCGCCGGCGAATTGAAGCTCGATGCTGAAGATCTTCAGGCACTGGATCGAGCGTTTGGCGCCCCCACCCGCAAGCATCGGCTGGCGATGGTCTKAGGCTTAGAACAAACCCAATTGCCCGCCAATCAGCGTGCTGAAGTCGTCATCGACAAACGGCAGGATCGCGTCCGCCACCGGCTGCAGTTGGCGGCTGACGTAATGGTCGTAGTCAATCGGCGCGCTGCGGGTTTCCAGCGGTTCGGGACCCGCCACCGTGATCACGTAGCTGATCCAGCCGCCACGTTGATACTGCAGTGGCCGGCCCAGTCGATCGTTGTATTCGTCGGCAAGGCGTGCGGCGCGCACATGGGGCGGTACGTTGCGTTGATAGTCGTCCAATGGCCGGCGCAGGCGCTTGCGATAGATCAGCAGGTCATCGTGCTCACCGGCCAACGTCGCCCGGACAAACTCGCGAACGTAATCCTGATAAGGCCGACGGTGAAAGATTCGCAGGTAGAGCTCCTGCTGAAATTGCCGGGCCAGCGGCGACCAGTCGGTGCGCACGGTTTCCAGGCCTTTGTAGACCATTTCGTCAGTGCCGTCGGCACGTGTCACCAGCCCGGCATAGCGTTTCTTGCTGCCCTCTTCCGCGCCGCGAATGGTCGGCATCAGAAACCGTCGAAAGTGCGTTTCGAATTGCAGTTCGAGCACGCTGTGCAACCCGAACTCTTTCAGCAAGTGATCGCGCCACCACTGGTTGACGTATTCGACCAGAGACCGGCCGATCTGCGCCGCTTCTTCCTGACCATGAGCACGCCGCAGCCAGACGAAGGTCGAGTCGGTGTCGCCATAAATCACCGCGTGCCCTTGCGCCTCGATCAGTTGGCGAGTCCTGAGCATGATCTCGTGCCCGCGCAAGGTGATCGATGACGCCAGGCGCGTATCGAAAAACCGGCAGCCACTGGAGCCGAGTACGCCATAGAACGCGTTCATGATGATTTTCAGGGCCTGGGAAAGCGGCGCATTGTGCTCGCGCTTGGCAACTTCCCGGCCTTCCGATACACGGGCGACAATCGCTGGCAGGCAATGCCGCGTCCGCGAGAAACGCGCACCTCGGAATCCCGGCACCGACTCGCTGTCGTCGGGGTGGCGCAAGCCCTCCACCAGTCCCACCGGGTCGATCAAAAAGGTCCGGATGATCGACGGGTACAGGCTCTTGTAAT
>NZ_JBFTLU010000301.1:0-8775 GCF_056396605.1 Pseudomonas sp. 05T35 | reverse complement strand
GGCCGACATCGAGTTCCCGAACGACCTGCTGCAAGAACTCGACAAGATGGAGTTCTACGTTTACGAGATCGACGAGACCATCAAGGCCAAGCAGCGTCCGATCATCATCATTACCTCCAACAACGAGAAAGAGCTGCCGGACGCCTTCCTGCGCCGTTGCTTCTTCCACTACATCGCCTTCCCGGACCGCGTCACCCTGCAAAAAATCGTCGACGTGCACTACCCGGACATCAAGAAAGACCTGGTCAGCGAGGCGCTGGACGTGTTCTTCGATGTGCGCAAGGTCCCGGGCCTGAAGAAGAAGCCATCGACCTCCGAACTGGTCGACTGGCTCAAATTGCTGATGGCCGACAACATCGGCGAAGCGGTACTGCGCGAACGCGATCCGACCAAGGCCATTCCGCCGCTGGCCGGCGCCCTGGTGAAGAACGAACAGGACGTGCAATTGCTCGAGCGCCTGGCGTTCATGAGCCGTCGCGGCACCCGCTGATACTCTTCTGACAAGATCAAGGGCGAAAGCCATGCTGCTCAACCTGTTCAATGAAATGCGTGCAGCCAAGGTGCCGGTCTCGGTGCGTGAGCTGCTGGACCTGATCAACGCGCTGAAACAGCGCGTGACCTTCGCCGACATGGACGAGTTTTATTACTTGTCGCGGGCGATTCTGGTGAAGGACGAACGGCATTTCGACAAGTTCGACCGGGCGTTCAGTGCCTACTTCAATGGCTTGGAAAAACTCGACGATCATCTTCAGGCGCTGATTCCCGAAGACTGGTTGCGCAAGGAATTCGAGCGCTCGCTGACCGATGAGGAGCGCGCGCAAATCCAGTCCCTCGGCGGTCTCGACAAGCTGATCGAAGAGTTCAAGAAGCGTCTCGAAGAACAGAAGGAGCGCCATGCCGGCGGCAACAAGTGGATCGGCACCGGTGGCACCAGCCCGTTCGGCTCCGGCGGTTTCAACCCGGAAGGCATCCGGGTCGGCGATGCCGGCAAACGCCAGGGCAAAGCGGTCAAGGTCTGGGACCAGCGCGAGTACAAGAACCTCGACGATCAAGTCGAGTTAGGCACGCGCAACATCAAGGTGGCCCTGCGGCGGCTGCGCAAATTCGCCCGCCAGGGTGCGGCGGACGAGCTGGACATCGACGGCACCATCGACCACACCGCCCGTGACGCAGGGCTGCTGAATATTCAGATGCGCCCGGAACGCCGCAACACCATCAAGCTGTTGCTGCTGTTCGACATCGGCGGCTCGATGGACGSCCAYRTSAAGMTCTGCGAGGAGCTGTTYTCSGCCKSCAAGACCGAGTTCAAGMACCTGGAGTACTTCTACTTCCACAACTTCATTTATGAGTCGGTGTGGAAGAACAACATGCGCCGTGGCTCGGAACGCACGTCCACTATGGACTTGCTGCACAAGTATGGCGCCGACTACAAAGTGATTTTCGTCGGCGACGCCGCCATGGCGCCTTATGAAATCACCCAGGCTGGCGGCAGCGTCGAGCACTGGAACGAAGAAGCCGGTTACGTGTGGATGCAGCGCTTCATGGAAAAGTACAAGAAGCTCATCTGGATCAATCCGTACCCGAAAGACACCTGGGGCTACACCTCCTCGACCAACATCGTGCGCGATCTGATCGAAGACCAGATGTTCCCGCTGACCTTGCGCGGGCTGGAAGAAGGGATGCGGTTTTTGTCCAAATAAGCTTCGCTGCCCGTCAGGGCCCTATCGCGAGCAGGCTCGCTCCCACAGGGGTAAGTGTCGGTCACACAACGTGTGAGCAACACCGATCTACTGTGGGAGCGAGCCTGCTCGCGAAGCTTTTAGCGGTTGATGAACCTGCGCAAATACTCGACCTGCTGCCGATGCGCCGTTTCCTGCACCACCRGCGCCAACCGGATCTGCTGCCCTGGCAAACACTGCGCCAGGCGGGCCAACGCCAACGGCGTCAACGCGCCTAACCGTGGATAACCGCCAATGGTCTGCCGATCATTGAGCAGCACGATCGGCTGTCCGTCCGGTGGCACTTGAACCGCGCCCAGCGGGATGCCTTCGGAGATCATCGGTTTGCCTTGATACTGCAACGCCGTCCCCAGCAAACGGATACCCATGCGGTCGGCACGACTGTCGAGGGTCCAGACACGGTTGAAGGCGTCAAACAGGCTCTGCCCGCTGAACGCGCCATGCTGCGCACCGAGCACCAGATCCAGCGGCTGATTCAGCGTGAAGTCTGGTCGCTGCTCGCGCGGCACCTCCCGCAGAGCCTGCGCCGCCCCGGAATAACCCAATTCGGCACCGCGGGCCAAGGGCCGGCCAAAACCGTCGAGACCACCGAGCTCCTCGCGCACCACCGTCGCACAACTGCCCAACACCTGGGGCGCATTGAAACCGCCGGGCGCTGCCAGATAGGCACGGGCACCGTGCATGGGTTGGGTGAATTGCAAACGCTGGCCTTTCTTCAGGGAAAAACTGCGCCACGGCGCCAGMGACTGGCCGTCGAGCAGCGCACCGAGGTCCGCCCCCGCCAGCGCCAGACAACAATCGTCTTGCGCCTCCAGGGTCAAACCGCCGAGGGTGACTTCAATCACCCCAGCCTCCAGCGAGTTGCCCAGCAGCCAGTTGGCCCAGGACATCGACAACCAATCCGCCGCACCGCCTTGGGTCACGCCCAGATGCCGCACACCGAAGCGCCCGGCATCCTGTAGCAGGCACAGCGGCGTGCTGGCTTCGATCGTCAAACGGCTCATGCCAGTACCTCCAGCGGCGTATCGTCGCCGCCCAGATTGACGAACTCGGCATGGCCGACCGCGGCAAAACGTACCGTATCGCCCGGTTGCATCAGGCTGTAGCCCTCACGCTCGCGATCAAACAGTTTGGCCGGGGTGCGACCGATCAGGTTCCAGCCACCCGGCGACACCACCGGATAAGCCGCAGTCTGCCGCTCGGCAATCCCCACACTGCCGGCCGCCAMACGCTTGCGCGGGGTATTCAAACGGGGCGCGGCCAGCACTTCTTCAACCAGTCCCATAAAGGCAAACCCCGGTGCAAAACCCAGCGCGAAGACCTGATACTCACGCTCGCTGTGGCGACGAATCACCTCCTCCACAGCCAGCCCGCTGCGCTGCGAAAGCAGGCTCAGCTCAGGTCCGACACTGAGGTCATACCAGACCGGCAACACATGACATTGACCACTGGCCCGGGCGTTCGGGGTCAGATCGGTCAAGGCTTCGGCGATCAGCTCCCGCGCCTGGACCGGACTCAAGGCGAGCAAATCGTAATGCACCATCAGGGTCGTATAAGACGGCACCAGATCGATCAAATGCCCGGCGAATCCTGCACGCAGTCGCTCGCTGGCGGCGAGCATCCACGGCATGTTGGCTTCGGCGATTTCATCGAACAACCGCACCATCAAACAATCGATGGCCACCACTTCAACCCGTGGCTTCATGGCGCGCTCTGCTGATTCAACGCTTCACGGATCCGCTGCACCGCCGCCACCGAACTGGCGTTGTCGCCGTGTACGCAGAGGGTGTTGGCCTGCAAATGCAAGGCGCTGCCGTCGCTGGCGACAAGCTTGTCACCGCGAGCGATAGTCAGCGCCTGTTGAATGATGGTCTCGGGATCGTGATGCACCGACCCCGGCAACTGCCGTGAAACCAGATGCCCGGCGCTGTCATAGGCACGGTCGGCGAATGCTTCGAACCACAGCGTCACACCGTACTCGTCGCCCATCAGTTGAGCCGCGTGGTTGTCACGGGTCGCCATCAGCATCAACGGTAATAGGGGGTCATACGCCGCGACGGCCTGAATCACCGCCCGCAGTTGCGCCGGGTTGGCCATCATGTCGTTGTACATCGCACCGTGGGGTTTGACGTAACTGACGCGAGTTCCCTGAGCCCGGCAAATGCCGTCCAGCGCACCGATCTGGTAGTGCAGCAGATCCTGAAGTTCCTGCGCGGTGTAGGCCATGGAACGGCGGCCAAACCCCACCAGATCCTGATAGGCCGGATGCGCACCTATCTGCACGCCATGGCTCAGCGCCAGGCTGACGGTCTTGCGCATGATGCTCGGGTCACCGGCATGGAACCCGCAGGCAATGTTGGCGCAATCGATGTACGGCATCACTTCGGCATCCAGCCCCATGGTCCAGTGACCAAAGCTTTCGCCGATATCGCAGTTCAATAGCAGGCGGCTCACAGTGAGTACTCCTGAGGTTTTTTCGTTTTAACCGGGGACGTTCGAGCTGTCCCACAGATTATCAGTTACTGCGCTTCGAGTTGCTTGCCACGGGTTTCCGGCAGGCTCAACGCCGCCAGGATCACTACACCGTAGGACACCGCCGCAAACGCGCCGATCCCGACGCTCAGCGGTACTTTCTGGCTGAGCAAACCGATCAGCAGCGGAAACAGCGCCGCCAGCGCGCGACCAACGTTGTAGCAAAAGCCCTGGCCCGAACCGCGAATCCGCGTTGGAAACAGCTCGGTGAGAAACGCGCCCATGCCACTGAAAATCCCCGAGGCGAAGAACCCCAGCGGGAAGCCCAGCCAGAGCATCACACCATTGCTGACCGGCAGTTGGGTGTAGAGCAGCACAATGGTGAACGAGCCGACCGCGAACAGAATGAAGTTCTTCTTGCGACCCAGAATGTCAGTCATATAGGCGCTGATCACATAGCCGGCGTAAGACCCGAGAATCACCATCGCCAGATAACCGCCGGTGCCGAGCACGCTCAGTCCGCGCTCGTTTTTCAGGAAGGTCGGCAGCCAGGAAGTGATCGCGTAGTAACCGCCCAGGGCGCCAGTGGTCAGCAAGGACGCGCGAAACGTGGTGCTGAGCATGCCGGGGGCGAAAATCTCGTAGAACCTCGACGGGTTGCTCGGTTCCTGCCGGGCCTTGGCCTGGCGGTAGATTTCCGGGTCCTTGACCAGTCGGCGGACGAAGATCACGAAAATTGCCGGCACAATGCCGAGGATGAACAGCGCGCGCCAGGCATCCTCCGGCGGCAGGATCGAGAACAGTAGCGCATACAGAATCGCCGTCAGGCCCCAGCCCAGGGCCCAGCCGGATTGCACCATGCCCACCGCCTTGCCGCGGTCTTTGGCGCGGATCACCTCGCCCATCAGTACTGCGCCGGCAGTCCATTCACCACCGAAACCGAAGCCCATCAAGGTTCGGGCGATCAACAGTTGTTCGTAGTTTTGCGCGAACCCGCAGAGGAAGGTGAAGAAGGCAAACCACAGCACTGTCAGTTGCAAGGTGCGCACGCGACCGATGCGGTCAGAGAGAATCCCGGCGACCCAACCGCCAATCGCCGAAGCGATCAGCGTGCTGGTGTGGATCAGCCCCGCTTGGCCAGTGGTGATGCCCCACATGGCGATCAGTGTTGGCACCACAAAGCTCAGCATTTGGGTGTCCATACCGTCCAGGCCATAGCCGATCTTGCAGCTCCAGAAGGTTCGGCGTTCCTGCTGATTGATGTTGCGATACCAGTCGAAGGGGCCGGGCGCCTATCGTGGGTTTGGCGCATTTTTCGACGACGGCGCCCTGCCCGTCCAACTAATAAAAACCCTGCCAAGGCATAAGAAAAAGTTGATCGCATGAACCTCAAATTTCTCGAAACCTTCGTTTGGGTCGCCCGGTTGAAAAGTTTTCGCCTGACGGCCGACAAGCTCTTCACCACCCAGGCCTCGATTTCCAGCCGCATCGCGGTGCTGGAAAGCGAGCTTGGGGTAAAGCTGTTCCTGCGTGATTCACGCGGTGTGAAGCTGACGCCCGAAGGTGTGAAGGTGCTCGATTACGCCGAGCAAATGCTCGACACCATGCAAGCGCTGAAGCAGTCGCTGGAAACCCGCTCAAGCAAGGTCGGACGGGTTCGCATCGGCGTGATGGACACGGTCATTYACACCTGGCTCAGTCCGTTGGTGGCACAGATGACCGATCACTATCCGTTGGTAGAAATCGAGTTGGTYGCCGATACCTCGCTGAATCTCTGCGATCAGCTGCAAAAAGGTTTTCTCGACCTGATTCTGCAAACCGACCTGCTGCGCCAGGAAAGCGTGCGCAGCCTGGAACTGGCCAGCCACCCGATGGGCTGGATCGTCGCCAGCCATTCGATCTACAACCGCAACTACACCAGCGTCGCCGAACTGGCCCGTGAACGGATCATCACCTACTCGAAAAACTCCCACCCGCATCAGGACGTGCTCAGCCTGATGCAGGCCAATGGCGTACTCGCGCCAAAGCTCAATTGCGTGAATTCGGTGTCGGCGATTATCCGATTGCTGCGTGACGGTTTCGGCATTGGTGCCTTGCCGCCGGTGCTGGTCAGTGAAGAACTGGCCCGGGGCGAATTGACCTTGCTGGCCATCGACCAACGCCCGCCCAACCTGCAAGTGGTGGTCTCATGGCGGGTCGGCGCGGAATGGGTCGAGGAGATTGTGGCGTTGTGTCAGCACGTGGTGGAGGGCTATGCGCAGAAGGTCGGTGAGCACTACATCGTCTTGAGCAAAGACTAAACCAGCCTCTGAATAGGAGCTTTCCCACACCACAAGTAGGAATTACTATCATTTGCATTATTGTTTTTAGAAGGTATTCTCAGCGCGCATTCAGCTAAACAACTGTCCAGAAGGAGTCGGACCTGATGCGCGCCTACACGCAACAACAGCAGCAACTGCTCTCACACTGGAGCGAAGCCCTTGGCACCCAGGCTTTCCAGTCCCACCGCATCACCCTCGATCATTTGAGCAATGCGCTGGAACCCGCCGCCCAGCGCTGTTTTCAACGCCTGATCCAGGCGCTGTTTCGTGAAGGCCTGATCAACCCTGACGCCTGCGAATACGACGACAACCGCCGCTGCTGGCTGCCGCTGGGCGACGGTGCGCACCTGTGCTTCGATCACCTGTCCGGTGGCAGGATGAACAGCTGGGACGTACGCGGCAGTATCGTTCTGCACACCCCCGATGCATTGCCGCACAAGATCCAGTTGCCCAGCGAACTGCTGGCCCATCTCGCCACCCAGCTCAACCCGCCCGCCTCTGCGCAGGTACTGGAACGTCTGGCCCGCGAGCTGGATGACAGCTACAGCAACGACACCCTGTGCCTGGCGTTTCACCATGGATGGACCGAACGCCTGAGAGAGCAGATCGGCACCGAACACGACGACAACCTGCTCGCCTGGCTCAAAGCCAGCCCCGGTCACCAGAACCCGACATCACTGCTCGAACAGTGGGGCACGCTCGGCCATCCATGGCACCCCAACTACAAGACCAAACTGGGCTTGAGCGCCACTCAGGTCATCGCTTTCTCGCCGGAGTTCGAAGCGAGTTTCCCGATCGTGCTGTGCGCCCTGCACCGCCAGTACGCCCACGTCGAAACGCTGGTCGGCAGCGCCGATTACTGGGGCTGGTGGCAAGGTCACTTCCCACAGGCCGCCGAACAATTGCAGCGCCATTTGCAGCAATTGGGCCTGGAAGTAACGGACTACCTCCCGCTCCCGTCGCACCCCTGGCAAGCCGATGAAGAGCTGCCAAAATCGTTCGCCAACGAAATCGCCGACAACCTGCTGATCATCACCGACATCGTGGCCTTCACTGGCCATCCGACCATGTCGTTCCGCACGGTCGTACCGGAGGCCAGTCGCGTTGCGCCGATGGTCAAATTGCCGGTGGCCTTACGGCTGACCAGCGTGCAGCGCACCGTGTCGCCGCGCTCGGCCCGAATGGGGCCGCGCATCAGTCAGCTGTTGCTGGATATTCTCGATCAGGAGCCGCAGATTCAGCGCCTGCTGAACATCGTGCCGGAGCGCATCGGCGTGCATTACGCGCCACAACCGGCCAATGACGAACTGTCCCGGCATGCCGCCGTGCTGTACCGCGACAACCCGCTGACCCTGCTGCAAGCAGGCGAGTTGGCGATACCGGTCGGCAGCCTGTTCGCCGTCAACGAATTCGAACAACCTTTGCTGCGCGATTGGGTACGCCTGGCCCAGGGCCGTCTCCTGCACACCACGTTCATGTGCCACCTCGGCGAGCTGACGTTGCTCTGCGCCCGTCACTGGAACGTATCGGAAAACCTCCTGTGGGAGCGATTGGCAGCGCACGTTGCAGAGTGTTTCGACGCCTTGCGTGAACACGTCGAACCGGCACGCTGGGACAGCGAGCGCGCGGCCTTGCTGGAACAGGACTGGCCGGCCAAATCGTTCATGCGCATGCGCTTGCACGACAGCCACGCCGACATCGTCGGACGCCTGAGCAACCCACTGCGATCCAGCGCCCATGCTCGCTGACAGTCGCGCGTTGCGACTGCTGATCGTCATCCAGTTGGTCTCCATGGGTGCCATGGAAATGAGCGGCCCGTTCTGGCCCTTGCAGATCCGCCATCTGCTCGGGCCCGAGGGCGCCGGCTATACCGCGTTGTTATCGGCGCTGGTCTATGCCGGCCCGATGCTCGCCGCCATGCTCCTGACTCCCGTATGGGGCCGGTTGGGTGATCGCACCGGACACAAGCCGATGATCGTTCGGGCGTTACTGGCATTGGCGTTGTGCCAAGGGTTGGCGGCCATCACCGTCGACCCGTGGCTGCTGGTGGGCATTCGCGTAATGCAAGGCGCATTGGCCGGGTTTCTCGCCGCCGCGCAAGCCTATGCCCTGGCCTGCTGCGACAGCTCCCGGCGCGGCCACACCCTGGCCCGCCTGCAATCAGCGACCGCCGTCGGCTCGCTGATCGGCCCGGTGCTGGGCGGCTGGTTGATGGACATCTCGGGATTCGCCCTGCTCTGTTA
>NZ_JBFTLU010000300.1:0-13858 GCF_056396605.1 Pseudomonas sp. 05T35 | reverse complement strand
CTCCTCGTCAAGGCGCGCGGCCTCGATCTCACGCATGATGCCGCCCACGTCCGCCAACTCTTCCGGCTCGTCGAACTCACCGGTCAGCACGCTGGCCGGGTGCAGGGTGCCGGCTTCATACAGGGCCCACATTTCCTTGGCGTACTTGGTCCGCTTCAACTCCGGCGCAAAGCGCCCGAAATACGAGGCCATGTTGCCCACGTCACGCTCCAGCATGCTGAACGCGTGGTTGTTGCCGGCAGCGTCGACTGCCTGGGGCAGGTCGATGATCACCGGGCCGTCCGGGGTCAGCAATACGTTGAACTCGGACAGGTCACCGTGCACCAGACCGGTACACAGCATCAGCACGATCTGCGAAATCAGGAAGGCGTGGTATTCACGCGCCTGATCCGCTTCCAGCACCACGTCGTTGAGACGCGGCGCGGCATCGCCGTACTCGTCCGCCACCAGTTCCATCAGCAGCACGCCTTCCAGGAAGTCGAACGGCTTGGGCACTCGCACCCCGGCACTGGCCAAACGGAACAATGCCGCAACCTCGGCGTTCTGCCAGGCGTCTTCGGTTTCTTTACGACCGAACTTGGAGCCCTTGGCCATGGCGCGAGCCTGACGGCTGTTACGGACCTTGCGACCTTCCTGATACTCGGCCGCCTGACGAAAACTTCGTTTATTCGCCTCCTTGTAAACCTTGGCGCAACGTAACTCGTTGCCGCAGCGCACCACATAAACAGCTGCTTCTTTACCACTCATGAGTGGGCGCAGCACCTCGTCAACCAGACCGTCCTCGATCAGCGGTTCAATGCGTTTTGGAGTCTTCATCAGCTTTTATTGTGGGTCCTTTATTACCAAACACGCGAATGTCATTCGTTATACGGCAATCCTCTCCTGTCGGGGAGGGGTTGCCGACCTATGAACGTTGCAGATGCACCCAATGTGCCAGATTAATCAGGTAAACCCTGTTGAGCGACGAAGATCATAGCCGAGAGTCAGCCGCACGTTGGCGACTGGATCAGCGGGCATTTGCGACAGAGTCTGAGATCAGACAAGTCACTCCTTGTAGGATTTTTACCAATAACCCTCAATTTCCGCCCCTGGCGGCCGAAGTCCTAACAGAGAAAGGAATTTGTCCGACAATCCGCGAGTCATCAGCACTGCGTGGGCTTAATAAGAAAAAAAATCTGGAGCGCGGATGAACATCAAACAAAAACTGACGTGGGCGTTCGCAGTCATCGCCTGCTTGCCGGTTGTGCTGGTCGCCACCCTGGTGGTCATGAACCTGCGCAGCGATGCCAAAGATAACTTTGTCGACGGCAGCGGTCGAGAGATCCGCCAGGTCAGCAATGCCATGCAACTGTTCTTCGACGGCATCAGCCAGAACGTCAACTACCTGGCCTCCCAGCCGTTGATCAAAAACACCGACGCCAGCCTCAAGACCTACATGAGCGCCAATGCGACGGAGATTCCGCAAGGCGAGATGGACAAGCAGGTGTTTGCTTTGCTGCAAGACCTGGGCGCCAGTCATCCGTCATACGCGTACGCCATCATTGGCACCAGTGCCGGGGGTTACGTGTCCTGGCCCGATGACCCGAAACTGGCCAATTACGACCCGCGCCAGCGTCCCTGGTACAAAGCGGCACAAGCCAAACCGGGCAAACCGTTTCGCACCGAGGCTTATTACTGGGCTCAGGATGATGCGACTTACGTCAGTACCGTGCGCACCCTCGACAACAAGCTCGGCACCAATGGTGGCGTGGTCAGCATCGACGTGACGCTCAAGCAGCTCACCGAGATCGTCAAACAGATCAAGCTCGGTGAAACCGGCTACCTGATGCTGATGGAAAACAACGGCACCGTGCTGGTCGACCCGAAACAGCCAGAGCACAACTTCAAAGCGCTGAGCAGCCTGGGCGACGGTTACGCACAACTGGCCAAGGCCGGCAAAGGCCTGGTCGAAGTCGAGTTGAACGGCGAGCGCTACATGGCCAACGTCTGGCCGTCGGAACAACTGGGCTGGACCTTCATCGGCCTGATCAAGCAAACCGACGTCATGAGCTCCGCCACTGCGCTGACCTGGCTGATCGCGATCATCGCCGCCGTTCTCGCCGTGTTCTTCGCCGTGGTCGGCGCCAGTTTCGCCAGCCTCATCGTGCGGCCGATCCGCAGCGTTGCCAGCGGCCTGGAAGGCATTGCCCAAGGTGAAGGTGACCTGACCCAGAACCTGCAGATCCGTGGCAGCGACGAAACCGCGCAACTGGCCAACTGGTTCAACCAGTTCCTCGCCGCGATTCGCAGCCTGATCCAGCACATCGGCGGCGCTGCKACCAAAATTCTTGCCAACTCGCAAAGCGCGACCCGGGTCTCCAGCGACATGGCCGACGCCGCCGGGCGCCAACGTGAAGCGGTGGACATGGTGTCCACGGCCTTCCATGAGATGGTCGCCACCGCCAACGAAGTCGCGCGTTCCTGCAGCCAGGCCGCCGAGTCGGCCGACAGCGGTCAGCGTCAGGCCCGCGAAGGTCAGCAACAGATCGATGCGGCCGTGCACAGCGTCGACAAGTTGAGCCAGGAAATCGAACAGTCGGCGCAGTCAATGCAGCAGCTGGAACGCGACAGCAATGACATTCAGTCGATCCTCGGCACCATTCGCTCCATCGCCGAACAAACCAACCTGCTGGCACTGAACGCCGCGATCGAAGCGGCCCGTGCTGGCGAGCAAGGTCGCGGTTTTGCGGTGGTAGCCGACGAGGTTCGCGCACTGGCCAAGCGCACGGCCGATTCCACCGCGGAAATCGACGGACTGCTCGGCAACCTGGCCAAACGTACCAGTCAAGTCACCCAGCAGATGCACGCCAGCCTCGAGGTGTCGCAACAGTCGGTCAGCCGGATCGGCGAAGCGCGCAACAGTTTTGGGCAGATCCGCGAGTCGGTGGACGTGATCCGCGACATGAACACCCAGATCGCCACGGCCGCGGAAGAACAGCATCAGGTCGCCGAAGACATCAATCGGCACATCAGCCAGATCCATGGCGATGCGCAGTTGGTGGCCGAACTGGCCAACTCGGCACGACTCGACTCCCAGAGTCTGGCGGGGCTGTCGAATGAGCTGGACGGGTTGGTTCGGCGGTTCCGTACCTGATAATAGAATCAGGGTGGCCGCTTCGCGGCCAATCGCGAGCGGGCTCGCTCCCACAAGGACACTGCAAAAACCCGTGGGAGCGAGCCTGCTCGCGATGAGGCCGTCACTGCTTGAACAACTCTCCCGGGGTAAACCCGAACAGGCCTTTGAACGCCGCAATAAACGCCGAAGTCGAGTCATAGCCGCTAGACAGCGCCGCCGTGGTCACGCTGTTGCCGTCTTCCAGCAAACTCAATGACGACAACAGCCGCATGCGCTGGCGCCAGCTGCGGAAACTCAATCCGGTTTCACGCTGGAACAGGCGCATCAGGGTTTTCTCCGACGTCCCCAATCGTTCGGCCCATTCATGCAACGTCACGCTCTGCTCAGGGCTTGCGATCAGTTCGTTGCACAACCCAAGCAAACGCGGGTGACGTGGCAACGGCAGAGAGAAACCGACTTCCGGCAGGCTCGCCAATTGATCCAGCAGCACCTCGACCAGGCGTGCTTCACGGCTGTCACCCTCTGGATAGTCCACCGGCAGTTGGCAGAAGCTCTTGATCAGCTCACGCGCCAGCGGCGTAACTTCCAGCACCCGGCAACGCTCGTCCGCCCAGGCACACGCCTCGCGCCGCACATACAGGCTGCGCATTTCCGCGCGCATCGAGGTCACCACCTGGTGCTCCAGATCAGCCGGAATCCAGATCCCCCACTGCGGCGGCGCAAAGAAACTGCCCTCGGCGGTGTGCACGCCGAGCACGCCACTGATGGCGTAGGAAAATTGCACCCAATCGTGGCGATGAGGTGGCGTCCACGAGCCGGCACTGAGGCTTTCCGCACGGGCAAACAGCGGGCGCGGCAACGCCGTCAGGGTCGGAATAGTCCGTTCGAGGGAAATTTGTCCGTTAGCCGGCATTGGTTGGCCTTATGTCGCAAGACGGGCGGAAGTCTTGACCTTAGGCTAGGTCATCTCTTCTTACAATGCCTTCGGTGCCCGTTATGCATGCCGTCAAACACCTCAAACGCGTGGTCACCGACTGGTTCCTGTGCGGGATGCTGATCGCCACGCTGCTGTCGTACATCTTCCCGCGCTTCGGCGCCACTGGCGGCACGATGCACGCCGAGTGGGTGATCAACATCGGCGTGTTCCTGGTGTTCTTCCTGCACGGGGTCAACCTGTCGAGCGAGCAGATCCGCCACGGCTTGAAAAACTGGCGCCTGCACCTGATGATCCAGGGCTTCACCTTTCTGGTGTTCCCGCTGATCTGGCTGGTCAGCGACAAGCTGCTGGGTTCACACATTCCATCGCTGCTGATGCTCGGGTTCTTCTACCTGTGCGCCCTGCCCTCGACCATTTCCTCTTCCGTGGCCTTGACCGGCAGCGCCGGCGGCAACGTGCCGGCGGCGATTCTCAATGCCAGCCTGTCCAGCGTGCTGGGGATTTTCCTCACGCCGTTGCTGGTGAGCCTGGTGGTGGGCAGCGGTGCTGGCGGTATCGACCTGGGTTCAACCCTGCTCGATCTCTGTGCCATGTTGCTGCTGCCGCTGGTACTGGGTCAGTTGCTGCGGCCGCTGTTCGGCAAGTTTTTCAGTCGCCACAAGCGCTACACCAACATCGTCGACAAACTGGTGATCCTGCTTCTGGTCTACGCGGCGTTCTGCAACTCGATGGTTTCCGGGATGTGGCAGCAACAGGGCAACACGGTGATTCTCAGTGCATTGGTCGGCAGTGCCGTGTTGCTGGCGATCATTCTGTGGATGACCACCCGCACCGCCCGTGCCCTGAAATTCAGCCCCGCCGATGAGATCGCCGCAGTGTTCTGCGCCAGCAAAAAGTCCCTGGCCGCCGGTGCGCCGATGGCCGCGCTGATCTTCGGTGCCAACCCGGGGCTGGGTCTGATCCTGTTGCCGATCATGATCTATCACCCGCTGCAACTGGTCGTCTGCTCAGTGATGGCCGAGAGTTATGCCAATCGCAATCGGGTATTGGCCGAGCAACAAAATACGGCTGCCCTCAGCGCTCAATAATCGCCGTCACACCCTGACCGCCGGCGGCGCAGATCGAGATCAATCCGCGCCCCTTCCCGGCGGCGTCCAGCAGCTTGGCAAGGTTGGCGACGATTCGCCCACCAGTCGCGGCAAACGGATGTCCGGCCGCCAGTGAACTGCCTTTGACGTTGAGTCGGCTGCGGTCGATCGAACCTAGCGGTGCATCGAGGCCAAGCCGGTTTTTGCAGTAATCCGGGTCTTCCCAGGCCTTCAAGGTGCAGAGCACTGGTCAGCGGTGTCGAGTTGCCGGCAGTGAGCGTGCCTTTGTCGCTCTTTTCGAAAGCCGGTTTCAACGAGGCGAGTTTTTCCAGCGTCACGTCCGGGCGCAGGTTGTTGTCGCGGGTCAGGCCGAGGAATGGGGTCATCAGATCGTTCTGCCAGCCCTCGGCGTAGGCCGCGGCCATTTTCTGGTGGCTTTCCAGCGCCAGCTGATCCTGCTCGGCACGAGGAATGTTCCAGGTCTGCGCCATCAGCTCGCAATGCTGCCCCATCGATAGCCCCGTGCGCGGCTCGCCGTTACGCGGAAACTCGGGGATCAAATGCCGGGGACGCAATTGCAGGAAAGCCTTGAGCTTGTCGCCGGTGCTCTTGGCGCGGTTGGCTTGCAGCAGAATCTTGCGCAAGCCGTCGCTGACACTGATCGGTGCATCCGACGTGGTGTCGACACCCCCGGCAATGCCGCAGTCGATCTGCCCCAGGGCAATCTTGTTCGCCACCAGCAACGCCGCTTCCAGGCCGGTGCCGCAGGCTTGTTGAATGTCGTAGGCCGGGGTGGTGGGTGACAACCGCGAGCCGAGCACACATTCGCGGGTATCAGCCGGCAAAAAAATTGGATGTGCCGGCCTCATCGCGAGCAGGCTCGCTCCCACAGGTACTGCATTCCTATGCCAGTTGCGCATTCATCTAAATGCCCTGCCAACCAACAAAAACCCCGGATTCAAACTAATCTGCTGTGATCAAGCGTAGGCCTTATCTCGCGGATCGAACGACTGATCGCGATTCGTGGTCCACACCTTGTACCCTCACTGCCGGAGAGTCTTCCATGTCTGACCGCTATATCGACTTCGCCAATTCGGCCCTCGGCCACCGCCTGGTCGGGGCCCTTGGCCTGCCGTCGCCGGTTCGCCTGGAACGCTGGGAGGCCGGTCGCCTAAGGCCCGTCGATGGCGCGCTGTTGATCGGTGGCGGCCCGCTGTCACAGAACGTCAGCGCGTTCGCCAACAAACTCACCGAGCAGATTTACAGCTACGGCCCTGAACCCTTGCTGGCCCAGGCGTGGATTCCGGGCCACGKTCCCAAGCTCAAGGCCGTGGTGTTCGATGCCAGTGACCTGATGCAGACCGGGCAACTCAAGCAGCTGCGTGAGTTCTTTCAACCGTTGATGAAAAACCTCGAGCACAGCGCCCATCTGGTGATTTTCGGGCGCGCACCGGAAACCTTGAGTGACCCGTTCGCCGCCAGTGCCCAACGTGCACTCGAAGGCTTCAGCCGCTCGCTGGCCAAAGAGTTGCGCAGTGGCGGCACCTTGCAGTTGCTGTATGTCGGCGCCGGGGCTGAAGGCCAACTCGAAGGGGCGCTGCGGTTTTTCCTCTCGCCAAAGAGTGCTTATGTCTCGGGACAGGTGGTGCGGCTGAACGCTTGCGACACTCAGGTCCAGGACTGGACTCGCCCGTTGGCGGGGCGCACGGCGCTGGTGACGGGCGCGGCTCGCGGGATCGGCGCGTCGATCGCCGAAACCCTGGCCCGCGACGGTGCGCAGGTGGTACTGCTCGACGTCCCACCGGCCAAGACCGATCTCGATGCCCTCGCTGCCCGCCTCGGCGGCCATAGCATCACCCTCGACATTTGCGCCGAAGACGCCGCCGCGCAATTGATCGAGCAATTGCCGAACGGCATCGACATTGTGGTTCATAACGCGGGCATCACCCGCGATAAAACCCTGGCCAACATGACACCGGAATTCTGGGATGCGGTGCTTGCAGTGAACCTGAATGCACCGCAAGTATTGACCAAAGCGCTGCTCGACAGCGGCGCCCTGCACGATAACGGTCGGGTGATTCTGCTGGCGTCGATCAGCGGCATCGCCGGCAATCGCGGGCAAACCAATTACGCCGCGAGCAAGGCCGGGCTGATAGGTCTGGCTCAGGCCTGGGCGCCACTGTTGGCAGCGCGTGGAATCAGCATCAACGCTGTCGCCCCGGGCTTTATCGAAACCCGAATGACTGCGCAGGTTCCGTTTACCTTGCGTGAGGCCGGGAGACGCATGAGCTCACTGGGCCAAGGCGGACTGCCGCAAGACGTTGCTGAAGCCGTGGTCTGGCTCGCCCAACCCGGCAGCGGCGCGGTCAGCGGGCAAGCGCTGCGAGTGTGTGGGCAAAGTGTATTGGGGGCCTGAACATGGAAACAGATTGGCATTCACAGAGCACTACACCGTACTTGCCCGAGTTGTATTGGCGAGCGGCGACGCGGCGCAAGATCACCGGCACCACCCTGCCCGAGGATGGCTTTCGTTGCTGGGTCAACGTTGACCTCAAGCGTTTGGCAGCCTATCGCAAGGTGTGCGGGTTTACCGATGACGGCCTGTTGCCGCCGACCTATCCTCATGTGCTGGCGTTCGCCTTGCAGATGCAATTGCTCACTGCCAGGACATTTCCGTTTCCGCTGTTGGGGCTGGTTCACCTGGCCAATCGCATCCGCATTCTGCGTCCCTTGGGCGCAGTCGCTCGAGTGCGGGTGAGTGTGCGGGTGCAGAACCTGCAACCCCACGCCAAGGGTGCGGTGTTTGAGTTGATCACCACGATTGACGACGCGCTCGGGCCGCTCTGGGAAGCCGAAAGCCAGATGCTCTGCAAAGGCGTGAAGCTTCCCGGCGAAGCAATCGAGCCGTCGATGGATTCTGCTCTGACCATGAACGAGGTCACCCGCTGGTGGGCGCCCAGTGAAATTGGCCGGCGCTACGCCAGGGTTTCCGGTGACTACAACCCGATTCACCTGAGTGCTGTCAGCGCGAGACTCTTCGGTTTCCCCCGGGCCATCGCCCACGGTTTGTGGATCAAGGCGCGCACCCTTGCGGCCCTGAGCGGGCATCTGCCGACGTCGAACATCGAGATTGCCGTGCAATTCAAGAAACCGGTGCGCTTACCCAGCGAGGTCTCCTTGCTGTCCAGCGCTGCCGGCTCAAGTGGTGACTTCAAGGTGATCGGCGCCGGGAATCTGGAACACATGCTCGGTACCTGGCAACCGCTTGCCTGAGGCCGCTCAGCCGCGCCGGATAAAAAATACACCCGCCATAATCAACACCAGCCCGGCAATTTTACCGGCGCTGACGGGTGCTTCGCGAAACCCGGCCCAGCCGAAATGATCCAGGGTCATCGCCATCCCCAGTTGCCCCGCCAGCACCAGCGCCATGAACAACATGGCGCCAATGCGCGGCCCGGCGAAAGCGGCCGTGGTAATAAAAAATGCGCCGAGCAGACCACCGCTCCAGTGCCACCAGGTCAGGCTTTTGAGTGTCTCCAATGCCGGGGTTTCGCGCTGGATCACGACCAGCAGCAACAATGCCACGGTGCCGACAAAAAACGAAATCAGCGCAGCGGCCAGTACGCTCGACACTTGTTTGGCCAGTTGGCCATTGATACCGGCCTGCAAGGGCAAAAACGCACCCGCGATAAAAGGCAGGCAAAGCAACCACCAGACGGGGGCCGGCATGCTGTTCTCCATTGAGTGAATGAGGCGCGCAGTATACGCCGCCCTCGGATGAACCGTGGGCGACATTTGCGTGCAGCCACGCCTGATCGCCCCCCCGGTTAATTGTATATATATAACTTAAGTTTTTCGAAGTGCCTCACGGTTTCCAGAAAAACATCATCCATTGATTTATAAGGATTTTATTATAAGAAAACGCACCATTTCATACCTTTGGTATTAGCCCTCAAGTACAACTCGATCCGTGATATACAAGTTGTTAATACCAAGTTGAGTATGGCCTGAAACAGCACCTGCATTAGATAGATAAGCAACGGACGAGGCATTGCCAGCAACAGAACTGGCAGGCAATCGAAAACAGTGATCGTTGTGACAGGTGCAAGGAAACTTACTCATGAGCTCTCACGTTTTGTTGAAAACCAGTACTGCATTGGCGTTGGTCCTGAGTCTCAGCCTGACCGGTTGCAGCAGCGGCGGTGGCGGTCATCACAGCAGTCCCGGCAGCTCATCGCCTGACAGTGCCGCAGGTGCAGGTGGTTCCAGCGGCTCGGGTAGCAGCGGCGGTACGGACGGCAGTGGTGGCGGTACAGCGGGAACAGGCGGAACCGGTGGCACTGGCGGCGGTACGGCGGGGATTGGTGGAACAGACGGCACTGGCGGCGGTACGGCGGGAACAGGCGGAACCGGTGGCACTGGCGGCGGAATAGCAGGAACAGGCGGGACTGGAGGCACTGGCGGCGGTACGGCAGGAACAGGCGGAACCAGTGGCACTGGCGGCGGCACGACGGGAACAGGCGGAACCGGTGGCACTGGCAGCACCACCAGCCCTGCCCTGACAACCAGTACGCTGGTTTCCGATCTGGGCAGCACCGTCAGCGGCGTGGGTGCTGGCGTGAGCGATCTTGGCACCGCCGTCGCGCCCCTTCCGGTAGTCGGCGGCGTCCTTCAAAGTGCCGTCAATACGACGGGCAATGTGGTCGACAGCCTGGGCGGCGGTCTGAACAGCGGCCTCGGTACACTGGGCTCGAATCCACTGGCAGTGAGTAAAACCACAGCGGTGGTCGGTAATGTCGTGACTGACGTCGGCAACGGCGTGACGGATCTGAGCGGCAAATTGTCGACCACCACTCAAAGCATTCCTCTGGTCGGCGGCCTGATCACCCAGGTTGCACCCGTGGTGAGTGGGGCAGGCAGTAGCGTTTCGATGCTCGGCAACACCCTGAGCGCCGTCACCAGCAGTGGTCCGCTGGGTTCGTTGAGCAATGGTGTGGGCACCAACACGCTGGTTCCGGTGGTCACATTGGCTGAAGGCCTGACCGGTAAAGTCGCCAGTGCCACCGGGCTAAGCGCCCCGGTCAACGGTCTGCTCAACAACGTCAGCGGCGCACTTGGTGGCTTGGGCAGCAATGTCACCACCTCGAGCACCAGCAATCCGCTGACCAACATCGTCGGTGGCGCCTTGACTAACACGGCAACCACCACTGGCGCGGCCGGTGGCCTGACGACCACGTCCGGTACAGCGGGTGGAACCGGTGGTCTGACAGGCAGCGGGCTGCTGGAAACCGTCGGCGGTGCGGTCGTGAATGTCGCTGGCGGACTCAACGCCGGTAACACCAACCCAACGATCAGCTCTGCCGCAGTAACGGGCGGCTCGGCGGGTAACCTGGTGGCTGGAACAGGCACGCTCCTGGGCGGTACGGGTGTCGCCAACACAACGACGACCGCTCCCTTGGCCGCCGTCGGCGCAACGGTCGGTGCTGCGTTGAATCCGGTCACCAGCGGTGTCGCCAGCCTGACTCAACAAGTGGCCGGCACCACGGGCCTGACTGCACCGGTCAATGGATTACTCGCTCAAACCGGCGCCGCCATCGGCGGCGCAGGCACCAACATCACCGCTACCGCCCCCAACCCGGTTGTCACTGCGGTCGGTAATACCGTGACCGCCGCAGGGACCACCGTTGGCAGCCTGCTCACCGGCACGACCAGTGGCGGTACCACCAGTGGGCTCGGCGGACTCGGTGCGCTCGGCAGTTTGACCGGCACACTGACAGGTACCAAGTAGTCATTGCACCTGGCCGATTCGACGGCCGTTCCTACAGCGCCTACGTTTGGTTGGAGACGGAAGATTCGAATGGGTTTTCCGTCATTTTCCATGTTGGCGCAAGACATCGGTTGTCCCCGAATCACGTCCTCAGAACCTGACGGGAACAACTGATCGAAGATCCTTTCGCAATGCTGCGGTTTTGATCATGGGGTGTTCTATGCGCGCTTTGGCTTGCTTGTTGCTGCTCATCTGTTGCTCTGGTGTTTATGCCGACTCCCTCCCCGCTTTCCTCAATAGCAACGAAACCACCCGCAACCTGCCTGCCCCCAACCTGCCTGCCGACGCCTACCGTCCAGCCACGCCAAAGCTGCAAGTCCCGGAGCCTGCCGCCACCTCGGTGTTGGTAGAAGGCTATATCAAGGACTATCAATTGCAGGGCGATGTCGGTCGGGTCAAGGGCCTGCTCGATAAACTGGTGGCCAAGCTACAGGCCGAACGCCCGCTGACGCGCAAGACTTTCGAACGCTACACCACCCTGATGAGCCGCATCCCCGGCGTCACCGTACAAGCGCAAGTGCCGCCACCGGGTACTACCGACGGCGCGACCTACCTGATCGCGCAAGCCAGTCGCAAACCGTTCGCCAGTAGCCTGAGCACTACCGAAGACAACCGCAAAGGCACCAAGGCCTTGCTCGGTGTCAGCAGCAACTCGCAAACGTCGATGGGTGAGCAGATCACCCTCAGTGGTCTGTTTCCACCGGGTGATGACCACGAAAAATACTACCGCCTGGACTACAACCAGTTCCTCAATGCCGAAGGCACGCAACTGCTGTTGTCCGGTTCGCGCTACCGCGCCGACCCGGCGACGCTTGTGCAACTGGACAACGGCCTGCAACTCAAATCACACCGCGAAAACGATCGATACTCCATTGGCCTCAGCCATCCGCTGATCGCCTCACCCACCAAACTGCTTACACTCACGACACGCCTGTATGCGGTCGACGACATGACCCGCTACAAAGTGCTTGGCTATCCGATTACGGTCGATGAAAATACCGATGTCCGCGCCCTGGCCTTCGAAGGTGACTGGCGCAAAGCCGATGACCGACAACTGCGCATCATCAGTGGCGGCGTGTACCAGGGCATCAATGGCATGGGTGCCAACACCAACAACCCGACCTACGACCTGGATTTCTTCCGCCTGCGACTCTCGGGTGTGCAAAGCAACAAGTTCTTCGACAACTGGCAAGGTGTGCTGTCAGCCGCGCTGTACTGGACCGACGACACCCTGCCCGACAGTGAGCGTGCGGTATTCGGCGGGCAGAACTTCGGTCGTGGCTACCCCGACGACCAGGCTTCCGGCGACAAGGGCTGGGGCGCCGCTTATGAAGTCAACTACAGCTTCAACCGCGCCGGTAACTGGGTGCGCATCCTGCAACCCTACGTCGTACTGGACCGTGCGAAAACCTGGTTCAACACCCTGCCGATACAAGGCAGCAACCTGTCCTCGGTGGCCGTCGGCCTGCGCTTCGGCGACGCCAGGTACTACAACATCGCCCTTGAAGCAGGCAAGGCCATGTCCGATGAAGCGCTGGATACCTTCAATCGGCGTACGCGTTACAGCATCAGTTTCAGCTACCAATTGTAGAGCCGCAGAAACAAAACGACCCGCTCATGGCGGGTCGTCTTGGTTGCGGCCAATCAATCAGAAATCGTAGCGAACCTTGGCAGTGAAGGTGTCTGYATTGAAGTCTGCTTTGGTCAGGTAATCGTACGAACCGCCCACGCTCCAGGCACCGATGCGGTAGGTGGCGCCCAGACCCAGTTCATAACTGTCGCGTGCAGGTTTCGCACCACTGGTGGTGAACGGCGTACCGCCGAGCACAAAGGTCGAGCTCGCGTTGGCCTGGTCACCGATGAAGTCGTGCCACGCCATGGCCTTCGCTTCGGGCTGGAGGCTGCCGGCGCCGACATCGAAGGCTGCAGCCAGGCGTGCACCGAGGCCCATCTCGCCCACTTCATAACGCTGGCTGCCGACGCTCAACGCGGCCGAACTGCCCTTCTCGCGGTACGCATCGATCGCTACGTTGGCATAGCGCGCACCGATCTGCGGCTCCAGCAACACCTGCTGATTGAAGCGCAAGGTGTAACCGGCCAACGCGTTCACACCGAAGATATCACTGTCGTAATCGCCCTTGGCACGGGTGCCGGCGATGTAGCGTTTGGACTCGTTGGTGTTCCAGCCATAGGTCAGCGAGGTGTCGACAAAGAAATTGTCGTGAGTCCAGTTGCCGTACAGCGTCAACGCGTTACCGATGACGTCAGTCTTGCTTCCGGCGTCGGACTTCACGTTGCTGCTCAGGTAGCTGTAAGCGATACCCAGTGTGGTATCGGCATTCAACTGACCGTCAGCGCCCACCGCAATACCCTGGCTGTTGGCGCTATAACCGGCGACACCGCCGCGCGAACCTTGATCGGCATCGCTGTTCAAGGCTTGCAGCCACACGCCTTTTTCGGCCAACACATCACCCGAGGACAAACCGCTGCGGGCACTGCTGGAGCGCGTGTTGATGGCGTTCGAGATCAGTGTCTGGCCGTTAGTGGACGCCTGGATCGCACCACCGCTCACGTCGGGGCCAAGCTTTTCGGAAAGCTTCGCCAACTGCGCATCGCTGCTGGCGTTGGCGAATGCACTGAACACCGGGTCCTGATCGCTCAGTTGACTCATCACCGCGTTCGACACTTGCCCGACCGCCGCTGCACCGCTGGATGAACCACCGGCGTTCACCACATTCTGTTTGACCACATCCTCGCTCTTGGTGCTGACCAGCGCCTTCACGTCATTGCCTTCAACGCCGTAGCTTTTGACTTCCAGCAACGCCGAGGACGACGACACTTTCAGGTTCTCGCCGCCTTCCAGTTTGCCAGAGCTAATGAGTGTGTAACGG
>NZ_JBFTLU010000299.1:0-5596 GCF_056396605.1 Pseudomonas sp. 05T35 | reverse complement strand
CCTCAGTATCGAGACGCAGCGGCGCCGTGGGCACCATGCCACCGAAGCCGACATCCGCGATGTAACGAACTCCGTCCAGGGTGACCAGGCTCAAACGGTGAGTGCGCGCGGTCAACGCGTCTTCAGGACCGCCCATCACCACCCGCCCGGTAATCCCCCGCGCTTCGAACCCCAACAGCTGAAGCAGGGCAAGGAACATATTGTTGAGTTCGTAACAGTAACCACCTCGCCCCTCGTGCAGGACTTTGCGCTCGACCGAAGGCAGGTCGATGGGCACCGGAACCCACAACATCGTCGAGAGGGTTTCAAAAGGAAATGTTGCGGTATGCCGCGACTGCAACTCGCGAAGAGTGTCGAGCGTGGGCGACGGCGGTGTGTCGTAACCGAGGCGTTTCAGGTAGAGGTCAACATTCGATAGTTCAGTCTGAATCATCAATGACTCCTTGCTCAGGACACGTGCGCCATCACCAAACGGGTGGCAGTAGCCAGAACGTCACGACGCGCTTCGGCGTCTTTTTGATGTTGGGTGAAATAAACTGCGAGCACCACGGGTGCGCCTGTCTGTGGCCAAAGCACCGCCACATCGTTTGTGGTGCCGTAGTCGCCGCTACCGGTTTTATCGCCGACGATCCAACCCGTCGGTGTGCCGGCTCGAATGCTCGCATCGCCAGTGGTGTTGCCCTTGAGCCAGGTCACCAACTGCTCGCGCTGCGGCGTTGCCAACGCATCACCCAGCACCACTTTCTGCACACTGGCGGCCATCGCAGCCGGTGTCGTGGTGTCACGGGGGTCATCAGGAATGGCGGTATTCAACTCCGGCTCGCGGCGATCCAGCCGGAACGCCGGATCACCCAGGCCTTTGGCGAACTGGTTAACCGCTTCCACGCCACCCACCTCCTTGATCAACAAGTTGGCGGCAGTGTTATCGCTGTATTGCAGGGTGGCGGCGCACAGCTGTGCGATGCTCATGCCCTGTTTCAAATTCTGTTTGGCGATGGGCGCGTAAGACAGCAAGTCAGCTTCAGCATAGGCAATATGCTTTTCCAGCAATCCCGGCTGAACCATGCTTTTGTGCAACACGGCTGCAGCCAACATCAACTTGAAAGTACTGCAGAACGGAAAATGCTCCCCGCCCCGATACTGAATCTCGTGACCATTGGCAGTGTTGATCAAGGCAACGCCCAATCGACCTTTTGCGCTGTTCTCCAACTCGGCAAGTTTTTTGTACAACTCGGCCAGCGGTTTATCCGCAGCTGAAGCGTTAGCCCAGGCTGGAACTACCAGCGTGATCAATGGCAGTGTCAGACCTGCCTTCAACAATGAGCGTCGTGAAGGTGAATACTTCATGCGGTACCTCGTAAAAAAATAGACATTACAGACGGGTCCGCTGCGCAACCGCGCCCMGCCCCTTCATCACACTTCTGGATGCACGACCACTTCAGGACTTCCTTCCATCGACACCACCACCGTGCGGTTTCGACCAAAATTCTTCGCCTGATACAACGCCGCGTCTGCCCGCTCGATAAACACTTCGATGCTATCCCCGTCTCTGGGCACAAACGCATAACAACCCAGACTCACCGTCAGATACCCCGAAGGCGCGCCTGAATGGAGGATGTGCTTGTCCTTGACGCTGAGGCGGATCTGCTCGGCAATCGTAAAGGCACCGTGAATGTCAGTGTCGGGCAACAGCACCGCGAACTCTTCACCGCCGTAACGCACCGCCAGGTCGGACTTACGCAGACAACAACTTTTCACTGCGCGCGCCACTTCCGCCAGGCACTGATCCCCCGCCACGTGACCGTAGGCATCGTTGTAACGTTTGAAAAAATCGATATCGAGCATGATCAGGCTCAACGAACTCTGTTGGCGGGCACCCCGTGCAAATTCGATGTCCAGCGCCCGTTCGAACAGCCGACGGTTCGCCAACCCGGTCAGGCTATCGTGAGTCGCGATCACTTCCAGTTGCTCTTGCGCTGTCCGCAAATCCGACTCGATAAGTTCACCATTACGAACCTGCAGCACAAATACCCAACCGAACAAACCCACACCGAGCACCACCAGGGCGACGACGACGCTGGATTGATAGGCGTTGGCGTACCAGCCCCGAAGAATCGTCTCCTTCGGGGTCGCCGCGGCAACCACCAGCGGGTAGGCGTCCAGCTGACGATAGCCATATAGCCGGATCACGTTATCCACCACCGAACGGATCATCCCATTGCCGAAACTGGCATGGGGCAGGTACTTCTGGAAAATATCCCCGTGCGCCAGCGACTCGCCTATTCGCGCTTCCTCGAACGGTCGCCTGGCCAGCAGCGTACCGTCCGACAACGCCAGAAACATCACGCCATTGTCATCGAGGCTGAAGCTTTTGAAGAACTGATCGAAGTACGACAGCTTGATCCCGGCCAGCAGCACGCCCTGGAACTCGCCATGCGGGTCATTTATCCGCCGGGAAATCGGAATGATCCACTCGCCGTTCTGCCGGCTACGAATTGCCGGCCCGATGTGCGCGAGCAAAGAAGGGTTCYGCTGATGGAACTTGAAGTAGTCGCGATCGGCCACCCCCTCGCGACGAGGCAAGTCATCAAACGATGTCACCACCCACTGACCGTTTTTATCAAATAGAAACAGCCCGTGTAACTGCTCAAGCGCCTGCACCCGCCGCGCAAAGGTCTGTTGCAACCGAGGGTTCTGCAGCACACTAAAACCCTCTGCCTGAATCCAGTCGACCAGGCTGGTCATCACCAGGTCCGCGCTCAGAAACGTGTCCTGCGCCTGCTGCGCCATCGCTCGCGTCAGGTTCGACGACGCCACTTCAGCCAACGACAAATCGTAGCGCCGGGACTGTTCCAGTTGCAGGTAAAGCAAGCCGCACAGACACAGGCAGACCGCTGCAACAAACATCATCGCAGCCTTGCGTAGCGGCAAGCGTTTAAGAGGGCCGCCGGGGGTGTAATGAGGGTCATGAATAGGGGTAGGCAAAAAGCGTCATCCTTGAAGGGTAAGGCATGAGCAAAAGCCCAGATCCCTTAATGCCGGGGAGCTTAGCCTACAGGGGTGATGAGGGGCAATTGTGGTGCGAGTCATAAACTCGCTGCGCCTTTTCTCCTGTAAGGTTCAACGCACTCGTTGATGCTCGTTTGAAACGTCAATGCTTCCCGTCAATACAACCCTGTGAATGTCCACGCCCGATGAAATACAAAGACAGCACCGCATCGCTGGACACCGCCAGAAAGATTCTCAAGGTGAACCACGCCGGGGAATTCGGCGCTATCAACATTTACCGATCGCAGATCTTTGTATCCCGGCTGCTGCGCAAGGACTACGTGCCCCTTCTGGAACGATTCGGCGGCTAGGGAAACAGTCCAGTCGATTCTGGAAGATGAGGAGAACCACCGTGATACCGGTCGAGTCGAGGGCGGCGGCTCTTTGTTGTATGGGCCGTTCAGATGGATGATCAGTTTGTTTACTGAATGTGTTATTCGGTTTGGGATGCGGTAAAACAGGGCTACCCTAAAACCGCCCCGACTCAAACATGCCTGCGTTTGAATTCAAACACTACCGCACCTGCCAATCCAAGGAGGAAAAGCATGAATGCTCTGAACCGCCCGACAACCATCGACACCGTTGTGTTCGACCTCGGCAATGTCCTGATTCGCTGGAACCCAAGAAACCTTTTCCGAAAGATCTTCGGCGATGACGTACAGGCCATGGAGACCTTTCTTTCCGAGGTCTGCCCTCCCGAGTGGAACGAACGCCAGGACGCGGGCCGGTCGTGGCAGGAAGGGGTTGAGGAAGCCATCGCGCGGCATCCGTCACAAGAGGCGCTGATTCGTGCGTACCACGAGCGCTGGGAAGAGACGCTCGGCGGCGTGCTGGAAGAGACCGTGCTGATCCTCGATGAACTGCACGCCAAAGGCGTCCGCCTGCTGGCCCTGACCAACTGGTCCGCCGAAACCTTCCCGATTGCCCTTCAGCGCTTTCCCTTTCTGCACACGTTCGAAGGCATTCTCGTCTCCGGCGAAGAAGGCCTCATCAAGCCCGACCCGGCGATTTTCCAGCTACTGAAATCTCGCTACCAGTTCGAAGGCCACCATGCGGTGTTTATCGATGATCACGCGCCGAATATCGAAGGTGCACGCGGGGAAGGTTTCAATGCGCTGCAGTTCACCTGTGCGGCGCAACTGCGCAAAGATTTGGCAGCGCTGGGGTTGCCTGTGCAGGCGCTGAGCGAACCGGCGTAACGAACCGACAGGCAACACAAATTCAATACAACGAACACACAAAAATGGGCGACCGAAGTCGCCCATTTTTTATGCCGATAAATCGACAACAATCCCCATCAACGCATTGGCGGAACCCGAATATCACCCGCTCGACACTGACTTTTCACGCCCTTGCCGCAAGCCCCGAACGACAGGTCTTTACCCAGGCACACGCGCACTTCCGACAACTCGGGTCCGTTGCAGACAATCGCGATGCCATTCTCGGGAATCCCGGGATTGCTCTGACGGAACATCTGCGCAATTTCCTGCGCCGGGAAGTAGATCTCGGTGCTCAAGGGCTTCAGCTTGTCCGGGATCTTCACCGTGCCAACCGCCTTGTCCGCCATATCCAGATAACCCGAGGCGCCAAGACCGCTGCACGTGCCGTGCTTGGACCATTCATGCTGAAGCAACTTTGGCGTCACAAACAGCGTCAGCCCTTGCTTCTGCTCCGCGGGCGACAACGGCACCATCGGCGGACACGACTCCGGCCAACCGCCCTTGGCGTACTGCGGCCAGAGACCGTGAAGGACAAAGCCGTAGCCTTTGCCCGAGCATTGCGGGTTGCTCTGGTGAGTCAGGCAAAACGTCGGCGACCAGGACAGCGTCAGCAGGTAGTAATCAAACACCCCCGCCACCGACTCGGTCTGCTGTTTATCGCGATGGGACCTAGCGTCGCTCATGCCGACGCTGCCAATCGTCAGCGCAAAGAGCGCAACCAGTGCATACAGTTTTTTCATAAACCCTCTCCTTTGGGACAAATCGGCTGGTTGTCTCATTCTGGTGATTGGCCGGTCAAGTACTGTCTGAGGCGACCTTGATGAATCCACATCGAGGCTTCTATGCTCAATAGCTTTTGAGGTCGCCTTATGTTCTCCGTTGATCAACGAAGCACCCCAAATGCTGGCGATATTCAGGTGTATGTCGTCCATGGCTACAGCGCCTCCCCGCAGGCCCATTGGTTTCCCTGGCTGAAAGACCGCCTGGAAACCCAAGGGATACGGGTCGACATCCTGGAGATGCCCAGCCCCTTGCAACCGAACGTCGAGGAGTGGGCGCATTACCTCGACGAGCACATCACCCGTCACGACCCAAACACCTACTTCGTCGCCCACAGCCTGGGCTGCATCAGCTTGCTTACGCACCTGGCCAAACAAGCAGCGTCGACCCGATTGGGTGGGCTGGTTTTGCTCTCGGGCTTCGTAGAAACGCTGTCTGTGCTGCCAGGCCTCAATGGTTTTGTGGAACAGGGTTTCGATCCGCATCAGATCATCCAGATGTCGACACAGCGCTCCGTCATCGCCGCGAAAGACGACACGATTGTGCCG